>JAQTZZ010000031.1:0-38723 GCA_028687545.1 Candidatus Wallbacteria bacterium | reverse complement strand
TGACAGGACTTCGGGTTCCAACTACAGTGCCTCTAAACCCCGCTCCGTCCTGTCTCTGACAGGACTTCGGGTTCCAACTACAGTGCCTCTAAACCCCGCTCCGTCCTGTCTCTGACAGGACTTCGGGTTCCAACTACAGTGCCTCTAAACCCCGCTCCGTCCTGTCTCTGACAGGACTTCGGGGGTTAAGAGGCTGTAATCAAAACCTCGCTCAACTCGGTTTTTCAACAGCCTCTAAATCGGTTGGAGCACGACCTAGAGTTCTTAACAATCCGATCGTCTTCTCAATCTGAAATTCGATTGTTTCCTGTTCGTGCGCACGACCGGGATAGATAGAATATAAAGATCTGTACTGCATTGGCGTTACATTCAGCATCACTGAATTGGCACCTGCCATCAAACCTCGCTCCCTGGCTTCAGAATGCAGGGTTTCAAAACCCGTGGTCACCAGTATTTTGGCATCCTCCGGAGCTGTGAAGCGGGCTACAGCCAGAGTTTTCAGCACCAGTTCAGGGTCTGGCGGATTTTTTTTTGCCAGCGGGGTTTCGCAGTGGGGCAGAAACGGACCGAAGCTGTACATCTCGGAGTGCAGTTCACCGGCCAGCAGAATATCGTTCAAGATGTCCTTTTCCGATTGCCCAGGCAGCCCGATCAGGCCGCCTGTGATGAGCAGGTAGCCCATGCTGTACGCAGTGCGGAGTTCAGACAGCCGATTCTCGAGTGAATATCCGGGATGCAACTTCTGATAGAGCTTGGGATTGGAGGTTTCAAAACGCAACAGCAGGCCGCGGGCACCTGCATCGAAAAGCTTCTGCAACCCTGCAGCTCCGATCTCGCCGCAGCTTATGAATACCAGCACCCCGTGCAGCAGCTTGATTTCAGCGGTAATTTCAGCCAGCTCTCCGACGGAATATGCTCCTTCTCCGCTCTGCAGCACAAGCGCCTTAAATCCGTATTTTTCCACTGCCTGATCAACGGCAGCCAGTATTTCACTTTTATCCATTTTATAGCGCTTCAGGTTTTGATTGTGGTTCGAGATCCCGCAATAAGCGCAATTACGGCTGCACCGGTTGGACAGCTCGATGATCCCGTGAACGCAGCAGGAATTCCGATGATACTTCTGCCTGAGAAAATTGGCTGAACTGTACAAAATGTCCAGGTCTTCCCTGTCTTTCAGCTTCAGCAGATGCAGCAGTTCACGAGGCTTAAGTTTTTTCCCGTGATTAACCTTTTCAAAGAGTGAGTAAATCCTGTTTTCTCTGGTTCTGCGGTCAGGAATCAGCTTAGTGCGCCGCTCATCCTCCTGCCTGAGCTGGAAAAACAACTCTTTCCAGACTTCCAGCGTGGCCAGCGCTTCCCCTTCGCTGATCCGGTCGATCACATATCCGCCCTGGGCATAGACGTAATCACCGACGTTAAGTCCGGAAAGCTCGTTGTAAGCTTTCTTACGCTCCCCGAAATATTCCACCACTACCATCTTGGGGAGGATTTCGACGATTCTGCCTGGTATGGCGTAACACATGTCAGATTATTCTCCGGTCTCTCAAGGGCAGACACATGGGTCTGCCCCTACGTTTTCATCACCCATTACCTATTACCGATTACCATCCGTCATTCACCTTATTCCGTCTCCATTCCCTCGATGAAGAGCTCATTCCCTGTATCAGTTATTGATCCGAAACTGCCGCATTCCGGACAATTGAACACTCCTTTTCCGTGTTCGAACAGGCTTTCGCATTTTCTGCAGTAGAATTTGGCTCTGATCGGTCTGATCTCGACTTCCGCCCCTTCCAGGACCGTACCTGCAGCGAACTGTGCGAAATACATGCGCACAGCTTCATCGTCGTAATTTAAAAGTTCGCCGATTCCCAGTATTATCTTCAACACTTTTTTCGCCTTGCGTTTTTCAGCTTCTTCCAGTGCGTGCTCTACGATATGTTCCACTGAATGATGTTCGTGCATCAGGCCTCCTGGATTTCTTCGTGTAGCGCAGAATCCTGCGCATCCTTGTCAGGGCGCAGCAAGCAGCACCCCTACGTGCTCTTCGTAAGGGCGCATGCTGCGCCCTCTACAAATATAACCTGCCCCGCATCACGAAAGCAAACCAGGACTATCTTCCTCCAAATGATTTATCAAACAGGCAGAATTGTACGATAGGACGATAACACACTACTCAGTAGAAAAAATTATGCCTACTAAAATCAAACTCAGAATTTCCCGTCAAAACCTCAAACTGCTGATCCTGGTTTTCACGATCTCGGTTTTTGGCAGCGGATTTTTCACGCTGAAATGGCTGATCGGATATTTCTTCGCAGATGAGGAAACCATGCAGCAGCGTCTGATGGCAGCTACACCGGACCCCACCATGAGATGCGACTATCGGATGAGCCTGCTGCTCGACAAGCTGGCCAGGCTGCAATTTGAGCACGGCAGACTGCCTGAAAGCATTGACACCCTGGCAGTTCTCCATGAGGAGGTCGAGCGGGATTATCGGTGCCCGCAGGGAGGCCATTTCATTCTGATCAATAACCCACAGTATACTTCCTGCCTCTGCACTGTACACGGATTGTGCTGCGGCCCTGCCACAGGAGCAGCAGACTATAAAGACCCTCTGATCAGGGAATTTGAAAGATGGTCGGTCTCAGATAAAGTTGATTTCGAGGGCCTGGCCACAATCAGAACACTTCTCACCGGTACACTTGAAATCAATGCCAGGAATCGTTTCCGCCGCACTCCCCTGATGATGTCCATCCTGAACGGCTGGGATGATCTGGCTGAGCAATTGATCAATAAAGGCGCTAACATTCACATGCTGGATCAGAACAGCATGAATGCGCTGCATTTTGCCGCAAAATACCATAAAAAAGAACTGGTCACCCGGCTTTTGAAAAAAGGTGCAGACTGCAATCAACGCGACAGATTCGGCAGAAACGCCCTTTTCTATGCCTGCGGCTGCTGGGATTACCAGCGATTCTGCGGTCTTTCAAAGGTGGATGCGGATTCCCCTCTGTTTAAGACCTATCAAGCTGGCCAGGCCAGGTATTTTGAAAATCTCAGGGAAAACTCAGATGAAGTGGAGATAGTCAAAGCTCTGATCAAAAACGGTGCCAGGGTCGACGATCCAGACTGTGACGACAGGACTCCCCTTTTTTATGCCAGCATGGACGGCTACCAAAACATTGTTTCATTGTTGACTTCAAAAAAAGTAGATGTCAATCATAAAGATAAAAACCGGCTCACTCCGCTTTTCTACACGCTTTTCGATTACAGTCCCAATACTTTCAACCATCTGAAAGACAGGATGATTTCCTCGCGTGAATGCGAAATCGCCGACATCCTGATCTCCCAGGGGGCCAATGTCAACGCGCTTTACTATGACAGGCCTCTGATCACCTATGTGGTGGAAAGGAACTACACTGAAATCCTCAGGATGCTCCTCACCAAGAAAATCAATATTAATGCCAAAGGCTTCACAGGCACGGCACTCGAAGTGGCAGAGAAAAAAGGCCGGACCGAGCTCGCAGAAATCCTGAAACAGGCCGGTGCCAAGGAATAATAACTGATGATACTCAAGCGTCGATTCCATAAGGGCTGATTGAAATCAGCCATAAAGATAATGTGATTTATTGCGCGTATAATGGCAGAGTGTTCTTCTCTTCAGTCAGATAATACATCTGATTGGCGAAATCCAGGCAGACCAGCACCGGATCGGGTGAGACATCCTTGATCGTCTTCATCCAGGCCTGCTTTAAAAAAAAGAAGCCGACCTTGCCTGAGCTCTTTGTCCCCTGCCTGAGCTGGACTTTGATCCTGGAAACACCTGTTGCTTCGACAAAATAATACTTGCCTCCGCTGCCTGCCGGAAAAACGCCCAGCGGAATCTCGCTCTGGTCAATCGTGAAGACTTCTTTAGTGGTCAGTGCGCCTGACTGGTATAGGTAGCGGTAAACCATTCCTCTGTCTTTTTCCAGGTTTGCGAGCATCGTAATCGCCCCATCCGGATCAACGGTCAGCTCCATTCCTGGCAGGTCTGTCAGGACTCTCTCCACTGCGAATCCCGGATGGATCCAGCTCAGAGTGGCGAGCTGCCAGCCGCTCCCGATGTCTGTCCTGTCAGGCAGCTTGATGTATGTGCCGAGATAAGCATCCCCGATCTTGTAGATGCCTCTCAGATTGAACTGATTGGGCAGGGCCTGGAAATAGATCCGTTCGCTCTTCGATTTCCTGATGATGTAATAATTTTCAGCGCCCAGAGCGATCACTTCCCGTCTGCCGTCGGATTCCAGATCCAGATTCGAGACATTGATGATTCCGGACAGTTTTTCCTCCCAGACGATTTCCAGCCCCTTTTCCACCATCCTGGCCAGGGCTACTCTATCCAGGCATACGAGGAACATCAGTTCCTCATTGTCGAAATTCACCCAGTATAGTTGAACGATATTTGAGGGTAGTGATATTTTTTTCAGGATTTTAAATTCCGGCCGTTCGGAGAAAGCCTTCAGATACTCGTCCGTCGATTTCCGGTACTGATCGATCAGGACCCGATTCTGGACATTGTTGACTGAGTCGTATACGTGCTCAGGGTTTGAAAGAAGAAATGTGGTATATTCATCAAACTTTTTTTTCAGAGCATCATAGGCTTCTCTTTCAGCCTCTGCAAAAAGCGGAGCCAGGAATGAGAACAGAATCAGGAGAAGATAAAGTCTCACTTGAGTGAAAAAGAGGCGGGCAGCAGTTCGCTGACTTTCATGATTTTGGTCCGGTTGTCTTTATCGACCATGATCACCTCGAAATCGCCGAATTCGGCCATCACCTGCCTGCAGGCTCCGCAGGGAGGTGTGAAATCACCTGCCGAACTGACCAGCACGAGCTTTTTGAATGATTTTTCACCTTCAGAAACTGCCTTGAAGATCGCCACGCGCTCGGCGCAGACAGTCAAGCCATAGGAAGCGTTTTCAATATTGCAGCCGTCGAATATTTTGCCGTTTCCGGTCAGTACCGCTGCGCCGACCCCGAATCCGGAATATGGGTTATGGGCTCTGGCCTGTGCCGCTCTGGCGCGCTTGATCAGCAGGTCAAGCTCAGGCATATTTTTTCTTTCCTACCAGCCTGCTCTTGATGCGTGACTGCTCGAGTTCGTGGAAATAGATCGCGATCGGGCCTACGATGTAGATCGAGGAATAGGTGCCTGTGATCACGCCGATGATCATGGCGAATGCGAAATCCTTGATCTCTCCTGTAGCGATTAAGAACAGGATTACCACAGTGATCATGACTGTCATCGAGGTGTTGATGGTACGGGTGAGCATCTGGTTGATGCTGTGATTGAACAGATCTGTGTAATTCATGCCTTTGATCAGGCGGATATTCTCTCTCATCCTGTCGCAGACGATGATCGAGTCATTGATCGAATAACCGATGATCGTAAGCAGGGCGGCCATTGTGGTGATGTTGACTTCCAGCTTGAACAGGATGAAGAATCCGATCGTCACGATGCAGTCGTGGATGATGCCGATCACTCCGCCGATGCTGTATTTGAATTCGAATCTATACCAGAGATAAAGCAGAGTGATGATCCAGGACAGGATAACAGCCTTGGTGGCCTGAGCGCGCAGCTGAGCGCCTGCAACAGGTCCGATGTCCGTCGCACCCATGGTTTCAGCGAGAGTGTTTCCCAGCCCTTTCTGGAGCGCATCCCTGACTTCGTCTTTGGTGACTCCGTCTTCTTTTTTGTCATACAGCATCTTGGTGCGGATAATGGCTTCCTCTGGTTTCCCTGAAACGCCCTGCACGGTCGGCGAGAGATTCAGACCGCCGTCCCCGAGCAGTTCCCTGACTTTGGCCTGGTCCACGGATTTTTCAAATTTAAGATGCATCACAGTGCCGCCCGTAAAATCGACTCCCCAGTTCATCCCGACTGTGAACATGAGGAAAATCGACGCTATGCAGAGAAATCCGGTGATCGCAAAGGCGTAATATTTCTTGCCGATAAAATCATAGTTTGTAGTCATTATTTTTCCCCCTTAAATGCTGATTGTCTTGCGCTGGCCGCTTGCGTACATTGATTCCATGATCACATGCACCACGGTCAGGGCAGTGAACATGCTGGCGCAGATACCTATCCCAAGCGTGACCGCAAAGCCTTTGATCGGACCTGTGCCGAACAGATACAGCACCAGTGAGGAGAGCACTGTGGTCAGGTTGGAGTCGAAGATGGCGGTAAAGGCACGGTTGAATCCCGCGTCGATCGCAGCCCTGGGAGTTTTCCCGGCGCGCATTTCCTCCTTGATACGCTCGAAAATCAGGATATTGGCGTCTACAGCCATGCCGATGGTCAGCACCAGGCCGGCCAGGCCGGGCAGGGTCAGAGTGCCCTTCAGTACAGCCATCACCGATAAAGTGATCACCAGGTTCAGAAACAGTGCCACATTGGCGAGGAATCCCGAAAATTTGTAATAAACGATCATATAGATCAGGATCGCGATAAAACCGAGGGTAACAGCGTTCACACCCTTGGTGATCGAGTCTGAGCCCAGGCTGGGGCCTACGGTTATTTCCGAGTCTTTGCGGAGCGGGGCTGGAAGCGAACCGGCTCTAAGTACGATCGCCAGCTTCTTGGCCTCTTCGTCAGTGAAATTCCCCCTGATCACTGCATTTCCATTGGGGATCGGCTCGTCGATCACAGGCGCGGACTGGACTTTCTCGTCCAGCACGATCGCCAGCTGCCACTTGGTGTATTTGCTGGTGATGTCGTAAAACTTCTGGCCTCCTTCCTTGTCGAAAGCGAGGGAGACCTGAGGCCTGGAAGTCATCTGGTCGAACACGATCGTGGCATTGGTCAGAAATTCACCTGAGAGCAGGGTTTCTTTTTTGAGTATGTATACAGGGGTTTTAGCGTCGTCAGCATTCAGGACCCCGTAAACAATTTCCTCGTCCTGTTCCGGAGTTGGAAGCTGCATCACAGAGCTGATGTCCTGCACCATTCCGTTTTCCTTGCGCACCAGCCTGAACTGGAGCTGGGCTGTGGTGCCGATGATGTCGATGGCATCCTTTACATTGGAGACGCCTGGCAGCTGAACTCCGATCTGGCTCTTTCCCACTCTGTTGATGGCAGGTTCTGAGACTGAGAACATGTCTACCCTGTTCCTGATGATCTCCAGGGCTTTGTCCACTGCATCCGTTACATATCCCTGCTGGGCGTTCACGTCCATATGCAGGGTAACTTTGCGGCTGGCCTCGTCGCCGGACGCTTTCTTGAACTGACGCTGATGGGACATCTGGTCGATCACTGCTCTCATTGCGGTCAATTCCTCTGGTTTGGCTTTTTCCGGGAGCTGGATTGAAATATCGTTATTCTTGCTGTCGACATCTACTTTCACATCATATGTGTAATCCCTCTCCAGTCTGTCTTTCAGGGATCTGGCTTCCTTCCAGAGCATATTTTCAAGCATTTTAGCATCGTCAATGCTGTACAGCAGATCAACTCCGCCCTGCAGGTCGAGGCCGAGACTGATCGTTCCCTTCTTAAGATCCTTGATCTCAAGTTCAGACATCTTATCCAGGGCGACTCTTCCGATCTTATGATAATAAATCCACCTTGCAGTAGGAAACAGGAACCAGAGCGATATTCCCAGGATAAGGAAAATAATCATGATCCTGAACTTCAAATTAGCAGTCATCCGTCCTCCAGAATATTTATTATAGATGCCGTATTTTCCACCCGAAATTATATGACCAGGCAGAGTCGCTGTCAATATACCGATCCAAGTAAAACTTGTCAATCTATCGGCTAATATATACAATCTAAATACCGATATACTTTTGGGACGAGTTCATAGTAATGATGAATGGTGATTGGTGAATTGGTTCGGAATTGTAAAACTAAAATAAGGAAATCCCATGGATGCATTTAAAATCACTGGCGGAAAAAAACTCAAGGGAGAAATCTCAATTTCAGGCGGTAAAAACGCCACTCTGCCCATCATGGCTGCCTGCCTTCTGGTCAAGGGCGAAGTGGTGCTGCACAATGTCCCGAAACTTCGCGACATCCGAACCATGAAGAACCTGCTTACAATACTCGGAGCGAAAATCACGGAACACGGCTCCACTCTGACGATAAATTCAACCAATCTGAATGGAAAAGAAGCGCCTTACTCACTGGTTAAGACAATGCGGGCCTCCTTCATCATCATGGGTCCGCTGCTGGCCAGGCTCAAATCAGCGAAGGTTTCCCTGCCCGGAGGCTGTGCCATCGGTTCCAGGCCTGTGGACATCCACATCAAGGGATTCAGGGAGCTGTCCGCCAAAGTCCAGATCAAGGGCGGATATGCCGAAGCTGAAGCCGTAAAACTCAAGGGCAAAAAAATGTTCCTGGATTTCCCCTCTGTCGGTGCTACTGAAAACATCATGCTGGCCGCCTCACTTGCCGAAGGGGAGACGATCATTGAGAATTCCGCCAGGGAACCGGAAATCATCGAACTAGCCAATTTTCTGAATCAGGTAGGAGCTAAAGTTACAGGCGCCGGTTCAACTGTGATCAAGGTCAACGGGGTCAGCCAGCTTTTCCCTGCGGAATACCAGATCGGACCTGACAGGATCGAAGCAGGCACTTTCATGATCGCAGCAGGTATCACAGGCGGAGAACTGGTTTTGAATCCGGTCAATACAGGGACCCTGGTCTCAGTGATTCAGAAGCTCAGGGACGCTGGAATGGAAATCAACATTCTGGACAACAATAAACTGCTGGCCCGCTCAGGCAAAAAAATACAACCGGTCCGCATCAAAACCATGCCATTCCCCGGATTTCCTACAGACATGCAGCCGCAGATAATGTCGCTCCTCTGTTTTGCCGAAGGCACCAGCGTGATCAATGAAACCATCTTTGAAAACCGCTTCATGCACGTGTCGGAATTGAGAAGAATGGGGGCCAATATCAGGGTCGAAGGTCACAACTCAATCATCGAGGGAGTCAGGGAGCTTTCGGGAGCGGAAGTGATGTGCTCTGACCTGCGGGCAGGTGCCGCGATCATTCTTGCATCACTCGCAGCCCAGGGTGAAAGCCTGGTCCAGCGTGTCTATCATGTGGACAGGGGATACGAGGAATTTGAGCATAAGCTGCTGCAACTGGGAGCCGGGATCCAGCGCGTGAAAGTCCCGCTATGAGTTCCCCTCTGGCCGGTTCCATCCGTCCTGAAACCGTCGATGAAATCATCGGGCAGCAGCAGCTTTTCGGCCCTGACAAACCTCTCAGGACCATCTTCGAAAAGGGCGTGCTCACCAGTTCACTTCTCTTCACAGGTCCTCCAGGCTGCGGCAAAACTACCGCCGCGCTGCTTTTCAAAAAGTTCCCCCAGGACTTCCATATTCTGAATGCAGTCACTTCCAACGTCCAGGAACTCAAAGAGATCATCGCGAGTTCCATCGGGCAGCTCAGCAGCCATACTCCGATCATCTTCATCGACGAAATCCATCGTTTCAACAGCAAGCAGCAGGATGCGCTGCTGCCCTATGTGGAAGAAGGCAGCGTACTGCTGGTAGCTACCTCCACGCTTTCTGCTTACAAATCAGTGACCAGACCCCTGCTGTCCAGGCTGAATGTCTTCAGATTCCATGCTCTCAAAATTTCAGACATCCTGAAAATCCTCAGGAAGGGTGAAATTTTCTTGAAGATCAAGCCTTTCAGCGACAACTTTCACGGAGAACTGGCCAAAAAATCCGACGGGGACGCCAGAATGGCGGTCAATTATCTGGAAATGTGCGCGGATCGCCTCAAGTCAGTGCCTGAAGCTGGTGAACAGGAACTGCTGGCCGGACTTGAATTCATCCCTGTGCAATCTTCAAAAACCTCGCATTACGATTATATCTCGGCTTTCATCAAATCCCTGCGCGGATCAGACCCTGACGCAGCACTTTATTATCTCGCAGTCATGCTGAAACTGGGTGAAGACCCTCGCTTCATTGCGAGAAGGATGATCATCTTCGCTTCTGAAGATATAGGCAATGCGGACCCTGCTGCTCTTACTCTGGCGATCTCCGTGATGGGGGCAGTCGAACAGATCGGCTTGCCTGAAGCCAGAATCAATCTGGCGCATGGAGTGACTTATCTGGCCTGCTCCCGCAAAAGCAACGCCTCCTACCTCGGGCTCAAGAGGGCTGAAAAGGAATGCGAAGAAAACGCCCTGCTGCCTGTGCCGGGGCACCTGCGCAACTTCGGGCCGCAGTCCAAGGATTACCAGTATCCGCATAATTTTCCGGGGCATTATGTAGAACAGCAGTATCTCGCTGACAAAAAAAGATTTTATGAACCCACTGAGATAGGCGAGGAGCGGAAGTTCAGAGATTATCTTTCTGAAATCCGGTCCAGGCGATGAAAGTACTCCTGCTCAGGGTTCAAGGCGAAACAGCCAGAAAATCCAGGCACCCGCGCAACATCAGACCTCCGTACCTTCTGAAATACCTGCAGAGCCTGCTCACCGAAAATCAGAAGATTGAAACAATTTTCAGTGACGAATATCTCGGAGACGAACCGATTGTTCCTGCAGAAAGTTCCCCTGAAATAGTTGTGCTTTCCATCATCACGAGCGATGCGGGACGGTCGCTCGACATCGCGAGGATTTACAAGCAGAACCCGGCTACAGTAATCATTGTCTGCGGCCAGGATCCTTCGGGCAGGCCTGGATTTTACCTGCATCGCGATGAAGTGGACTACATAGCGCTCGGAGAATCGGAACAGTCCCTTTCCAGCCTGATCTCACTGCTTGCGGCACAAAGAGATTTCCAGGTCCCTGACGGAGTGATTGATGTGAATCTGGGCAACACCGCCTGTCAGGCGATTGTGGACAATCCCGACGATCTGCCTATCCCGTTTTATTCAGAGCGTGAACTTGAAGGATACCGGTTTTATTATCCTGTCCCTGTCTCAGCCCGGCTTAGATACGGTCACATCCTCAGTTCCCGCGGCTGTCCGGGCGGCTGCCTGTTCTGCTCCCAGGTCTTCAGGGAATCGTTCGGGAATAATCTCAGACTGCATTCTCCTGAGCGGGTGATCGCAGAGATCATGAAATTCAAGTCACTGGGAGTGAACTTCATCTGCTTCGACGACGACAATTTCGGCTGCGACAGGGAATGGACTAGAAAATTTCTCGATCTGATGATCCAAAACGGCCTGGACATTCACTGGCAGTGTCATCTCAGAGTGGAAAACCTGGATCAGGAGTTGCTGAAACTTTATGCTGCCGCAGGATGCAGGCTGCTGCGTCTGGGTGTGGAGAGCGGTTCGAAAAGTGTGTTGCGCAGAATCGGAAAAACAATGGAACCTGAGAAATATCTGACAAAGGCAGCTCAGGTGTTTTCCCTCACGAAAAAATTTGGAATCCAGAGCCTGTTCCTCGCACTGATCGGGAATCCGGATGAAACCTTCGGCGATGTGCTCAGGACAGGCAGGCTGATCCGCAGGCTGAAACCGGACCTGCTGCAGGTATCATTCCTCACGATCTATCCCAGTTCGGCACTTTACCGGAATTACGGACATCTCTCAGATCATCACAGTTATCATTACTCCACCCCTGAACATTCTCCTTCCAGGATGAGCCGCAGGGTTCTCAAGTTCGGCCAGGCCTATCTTTATTGTTCCTTCTACTTCAACCCGTTTTTCCTCTTAAAACACTTCTTCAGTCATTTCATTTTTTATCTGCGCAATTTCAGGGTGTTTATTAAATTGCTGCGCTCGCTTTTATACCTGTTTGAATTCTGATTGTACAGCCGGATTTTTCAGTCAGGGAAGCTTCCGGCTTCCAACCAGAAATTCGGTCATGAATTCATCCCAATCCGTCTTTTTGCCAAGTTCGATCTGGCTGTATGAACTGCTGTTATAATATCCAGAAGTCTTGCCGGGAGTGAAAAAGCTTAATCCGCATGCCCGTATCACTTCGCCCTCGTTCTGGGTGAATTCCAGATAGGTCACGCTTTTCTTGATCGCTCTTTTCACATCCACCGCAGCTTCAACTATCTCAGGGACAGCGCTCTGGGAAAGCCCCTGGCAGAAAGTGCCCAGGTCCGAAAACAGGCATAATTTATCCGGAAAAAAGTATTTTTCACAGTCATTGAAAGCTTTTTCAATCAATTCCACTTCTGTGGAGAGATTTTTCCGCAGGGCTTTTGCCAGGCGGTCCATTGCAGGGCAGATTGCAGTTTCCCTCTCTGAGGCAAGGGCAGCGTAATCAATCAGGGAAAAGATATACCCTGGTGCGCATGTATTGCTCAGATGGTTCTGGTTTATATACTGGCAGGTCCCCTTGATGACTTCCATCCCCAGCTGACTGCCGGAGAGCGAGGGATTTTTGGACAGCTCAGGAAGCATTCCTGCGATCTGGCCGCAAAAGCAGCTCAGCATCACAGGTTCAGAGGCAATTCCATAATCAGAGCATTCCGAAAATTGAAGTTGCGCCTCCAGGTTTGACATCAGGCAGGCGTTGAAAGCCAGCAGATCGATTTTCCGGCCGATCTTGTTCCTGATGTGCTCTGCAAACTCCTTCATCTCCAAAGCGTCTATGTACTCACCAGGGTCGTCAGCATCAAAACAGATTCCGCGGCCGGTACCTTTGGCAAAGCCGCATCCGTGGCAGTAAAACAGGAAACAATAATGATCAGCCGGCGCTTTCTCCACCGACCAGTCAAAGAATTCCTTGAGACTCTTCACGTCTCCAGAGTTGATTTCACCGATTTCCTCCTTGGGGGAAGTAATCAGATTGGTGTTTTCATCATGCCTGATCGTGTAGCGGACAGAGTCATTTTTTTCCGGACCTTCATACTGGATAAGAACAGTCAGATTGTTCCCGGTCATCATTTCTTCCAGATTGTTGATTTCAGATTCCATTAGTTCGACCAGGCCCGCGTCAGAAGTGAAGTCCATCATGATTGTCCAGTCGTTCTGCGCTTTATCGCTTTCCGAAGCTCCGGCAGACCTGGAAACCACTCCAGACAGAAGCAGCACGAGGAAAAAAAATATTTTGTTTTTCATGTTCCCCTCCGATACTCATCTACTTAATTCAGATTATAGGCGGGGACTTTCAAGAACTTGTCAGGAACATGTAAAATTAATGTAAAATTCAGTCTGAATTAGTCAGTGCTGTACGGAACATCTTGATTTCAAGGGCATTCGAGTTTATAGCCCATTCCATAAACAGTCAGCAGATATCTGGGGTTCAATGGATCATCCTCGATCTTCTTCCTGATCTTGCTGACATGCATGTCCACTGTGCGTGTGGTGACGTCTGACTCCATATCCCAGACCCGTTCGAGGAGCTGGTTTCTGGTGATCACCCTGCCCCGATTCTGATAAAGGAATGTCAGAATCTTGATCTCGAGTTTGGTGAATTCCACATCCTGCCCTTTGACAAAGACTTTGAATTCATCCATGTCAATGCTGACCTCCCCGAATTCAATCTTTCTGGACACTGCTTCTGATTCCGCACGTTTGGAAAGGCGCGACTTGATCCTCAGGATCAACTCCCGGACTTCGAAGGGCTTGGTGAGGTAGTCATCGCATCCCAGATTGAATCCTGTGACTTTGTCAAAGAGATCGCTCCTGGCCGTCAGGAAAAACACCAGCAGAGAAGCGTCAAGTTTCCGGATCTCGCTGAGAACCTCGAAACCTGATATGTCAGGCAGCATCAAGTCCAGAATCACTAAGCTGATCCCGGACAGATGTTCTCTGATGATTTGAAGTCCGGCTGACCCGTTATCTGCAGTCAGAACTTCGTAACCCTCGGCTTCAAGATTTATTTTCAACCCCTCCATGATCCCACGGTCATCTTCGATGATAATGATCATTTCTTTCATGCAGCCCTCCCTTTTCCAAATCTGAAACGGAAAAGCAGTGTGCCTGCATTTTCCGCCGTCACAGTCCCACCCATCATTTCAGTCAGTTTTTTTACTATGTACAGGCCGAGTCCCAGCCCGCTTCTACCCATGGTTTCGCCTCTGCGGTACTTCCCGAACAAACCGCTGACGTCAGTGTCTTTGGCCAGTTCCCCGTTGTCGGTGTAAGTCAGTTCCCATCCTTCTGTGCTGCCTGAGCCATGGACAGTTACTATCACCTTTGTGTCTTTAATATACTTGAAGGAGTTTTCCACCAGATTCGAGAATATGATTCTGAAAATGCTCTCATCCCCGCAGATCAGGAAATCATTATCAGGAAAATCCAGTTTGCATTCTCTGTAAAATCCGTTGGCATAATCCAGACAGATGGAGGACAGCAGCTGATGAAGGGACAATTCCCTTTTTTCCAGGGATCCTGCCAGACCGGACAACAGGCTGTCCCCTGAAGAAGCTATTTTATCAAAATAGATCAGGTTGGCGATCATGTTCTGGATCTGATTGCATCTCGCGGAAATTACGCTCGTGTATTCAGCGATCTTCGTCACATCCTTCGTCCTCTTGAGCGTATCGGCATAAATCTTGATCGCTGAAAGCGGTGTCTTCAGTTCATGGGAAACAACATGCAGAAAATTATCTTTCCTCTCCTCGAGCCGTTTCAGGAGAATAAAATATCTGCCGATTGCTACTATCACTATGCCCCAGACCAGATACAGCACAAACTGCCATAAAACAAGCTTCTTTCTGGTTCCTGAAATGATCTTGCTCATGACTTCTGGAGCCAGAGCCAGATTGAAGGCAATCCCTGCCGCCCGGTCAGGACAGTCGCTCTGCAGCTCATGGTCAGGAATGAAATTCACCCGATAGTTCAGCTCTGTAAAAGTTTCACGGATTCTGGATAATTCGCTTTCCAGACTTTCATAATCCAGAGCATGGACACTAAATCCAGCGGTCTCGATATTCACCAGAAAACAATGCCGGCTGATATCATCAGACGCACAATAGATGAATCTTCTGGATCCGGTTTCCAGAGAGCTCTTAATCTTTTCAGCCAAGCCGAATCTCCGAAAAAAGTTAACTCCCTGGATTAATGTCACTTCTCCAGAAGTGAACATTTCCTGGAAATTATGGAGAAGGCTCTTCATCATCAGCGGTTCCATGCCGTCACTTTGAGCCAGATCCTCGACCAGAGCGGATTTCAATTTCAGATCAGGATTTTCCTTATGGATCACGCCTAGAAACAATCTGGAAAAAAGAATCGGGTTGGAGAAACCTGCATAATTATTGCAGAACACCTCATAGCTGGACACTATTTCCAAGAAACCCCGGTCAGCCAGGGTCATGTTACCGGTCCGGTAATACCCGATAGCTATGGCATATGAGCGCTCTATCTCCTCCCTGACTTTATTGAATTTCTCTTCAGGGGCAGGGAGTCTGCGGGTATCATTCCTGGAATCATAGATTTGCGGCCCCATCTCCAACTTATCAGCCAGCTTGAGCAGCATCTGGGAAATCTCCTGTTTATGTTCAGGAAGCGCAAGACGGGCTTCGACTTCCCTGGCACCCAGGACTCTGAAAAGTATCGATGTGATAAAGCATAAAGCAAAGAAAAGCGCCGTCAAAAGTAAAAATACAATTTGAAGTTTTCCGTTTTTCCGGGTATCCATATACAGTAATATACCATAGAGAAACATAAAAACTCTTTATAGCAGTAAAATGTTTGGGAAAAATCGATTTAAATCATTTTCGATCTGAATCCAGGGTGCCGGATATGATCACGCAGAAATTCACTTTGTCGTTGAAGAGATAGCTGCCCTTTTCCGGCCCGGCCAGAATAAAACGCTCGCCCTTGCCGTCCCCCAGCATCTCCCTGAGCCTGGAAACATTCTTCCGCAGTGTCTGAGAGTCAGTCTCTGGGTCGTATTCCTTGTTCCAGACCAAGGCAGAGATCTCCGAGGGTTTCATGATCCGTCCCGGTCTGCAGGCCAGCGCTGTGATCAGTGGCACGAGAATCCTTTTCTTGAAGATGCCGATTTTTTGGCCGTCCACGCTCAAATCCCTGTTGATGAAGTCAATGAAAATTTCAAATTCCCCTCCCTGCAGCTTTCTGATCTCGGAATCAGTGATCTGCGCCCTGCCCTTCCGGGACAGGACAAAGCCTCCTGTTTTATAGTCTGCAGACTGCTCATCAAACCACTGAAAAAAAGTCTTCAGCCTGTTCCTGACCGCCTGTGAGGCTTCCTCCATCTTCATTCTGAATTCTCTGCCGCAGTCGTCAGCTTCTCTGCTTCCGCTGGTTTTCAAAATCTTACTGATAAAAAACAGGCTCTTCAGCAGTAATTCCTGATAAGAGGACTGCCTGGCAAAATCCCGGACTTCCTGGAATCTGGCAAGGGCTTCGGGTTTTCCCCTCATCAGCAGGAACTGGGCGTATTCCTCCAGAAAAATATTCCGGATGTATGGACTGTCATCATTCATGATCTTGAAAGCCCTCCCGAAAACTTCTTCTGCTTCGTCCAGTCTGCCGAGGCAGGCGAGAGCCCTGCCCTGATAACCCATCAGCTCCAGCTTGACGCAGTAATATTTATACAGTTCAATCAGGCGCAGAGCTTCGCTGTAATTACGATATGCGGATTCGAAATCCCTGGCCGCGAAATCAATGTCACCGGAAATTCCATAGCAGTAAATCAGATTCCGGTAATATTTTTTGCTGTCCAGGGCGATCCCGATCACCTCTGAAACGCACTTCCGCGCCATCCCGTAATCCTGCAGTTCGAGGCAGAGGTTGGCGGCGCTGATCAGCAGCTTTGATAGCTGTGAAATCAGGTTGTGACTTCTAAGGATCTGCTCTGCTTCCCGAAAATTGTCAAGGGCTTCCTGTAATTTTCCCATTCTGGCCCTGGTGTTGCCCAGATCGATCAGTGTTCTGCTGACCAGGAAAGTCAACTTCTGATCACCGGCCATTTTCAAGGCTTCCAGACAATTCTCCTCAGCCTTCCCCGATTCCCCGAGAAAAAAATAAATTACTCCGATCAGATGCTTGATTTCCGGAATCAGTGTTTCACCACCATCTGAACTCAGAGCGGCCAGCGCATCGTCCAGGGCCTGACGGTCTTCACCCTTCTGGTAATGAAGATACGCCCTCAGATAATGAAATGCCCTCTGATCAACGATCTTCTGGAGCAGGCTCAGGGCTTCTTCAGACTTCCCCACTTCGATCAGGATCTGAGCCTTTGTCTCCATAAGCTCCTGCTCTCTGTAATTTTCGCAGAAGTTGATGGCGTCGTTTAAATGTGGCAGAAAATTCTCCGAATCTTCAGCGATCAGCAGGAATTGCCTGCTGATTCTAATGATCACGTCAATCGCCTTTTTCTTGTCCCCTGCTTCCCAGTAATGATAATATGATTCCTTCATTTCAGAGACATTCAATTCATTCTGGTTGAAAAAATGAAGGGCCACCTGCTCATGGAACTTTCTGCGGCTGTCTTCGGGAAGCTGTAAAGCAGCATATTCCCTTAAAAGATCATGCAGGTGCACTCTGCCTTCGCTGTCGGTCTCGATCAGATATTTCTCGATCAGCAGCCTGCAGGCTGCAGCAAGGTCACTGCGGTCAAACAGCGGGAACCTGTCAGCAGACACAGGGATTCTCAAAATGGAAAGCCTGCACAGGACTTGCCTCTCGGCTTCGGTCAGATTCTCCCACAGCTTGTGGAACAGGAATTTGTCCATCTCATCGAGAAAGCCGGATGACTCGGAGAGTAAAGACTCCAGCGAATGCCGGCCTGTGATCAAAAGGCTGAAAAAGAGTTTCAGGGAGAACGGATGGCCCTTGGTTTTCTGAAAAATCCGGCCTTTTTTCTCTTCAGTCAGGGTTTTCAGTCCTTGAGACCGCAGCAGATTATCCATCAAATCAGAAGCATCAGAATCTTCCAGGCCTTCGATTTTTCTCTGGTAGATCTCGATCAGTTCAAGGGGAGCCAGTGAAAGCCTCTTTCTGGTCGCAATTATGATTTTCCCGCTCTTCAGACTCTCTGATCCGGCAGTAATCAGACCTCTGGTGTGTTCGTTCTCCACCAGATGGAAATCATCCAGAAAAAGGATCAGCGAAAGATCTTCGAGCATTCCGATGATTTCAGCAGGTGCACCCTTGAATCCTGAAGTGTATTTTTTATCTCCAGACAGCTGGGCGATTTTCTGGACAATCTCTGAAAAAAGGTCGTCATCATTCCAGCCGCTCTTGCTGGATACCCAGATCAGGTTTTCCCCTCGCCCGGGTTCTTCCAGAAGATCATAAGCAAGCTGCAGAAGCAGCGCAGTCTTGCCGATACCGCCTATACCTGCGATGATCAGGACATTTCTCTCTGGAATCGCTCTTTTCAGCTCTTTCAGGTCATTTGCCCTGCCGCAGAAAAACGGCTTGGAAGGTAATAAATTCATGGATTCATGATAACGATTTCCGCTGATTGCGGCAAGCCCTGAAGAATATCCAAAATGATTTTTCCGGATAAATACGCTAACATTTATTGTGAACAGATTTTAAACCCTGAAGGAGGAATTGTGGCGACTTATCCGGTCATGCAGGTGGATGCTTTTACAGACAAGCCGTTGAACGGGAATCCCTGTGCCGTGGTTTTCGAGACTGATCAGCTGGACGAAGCTGTAATGCTTGCAGTCTCCCGCGAGATGAATCTGTCTGAAACCGCCTTTGTCCGTGATTCACCTATAGCGGATTTCGGCGTACGTTTTTTCACTCCTGCCGAAGAGATACCATTGGCTGGTCATCCCACGATTGCCACTGTTTTTGCCCTGATTGATTCCGGAAGGCTGAAGTTGACAGACGATTTTATGATGATCAGTCTTGAACTTAAGCACGGACCGATTCCGGTTGAGATTTTCTCTAAAAACGGATCTGTGCAGCAGATAGTGATGAACCAGCGGAAACCTGAGTTTTTCAGTAAACATGATCCCAAAATCGTATTGCCGATTTTCGGTTTGACTGAGAAGGAACTGTTAGCGGATTTCCCCATCCAGACTGTAAGCACAGGCACCAGGCAGCTGATGGTTCCGCTGCGCAGCCTGGAGGCTTTACGAGCGATCAGTTTCAATGTGACCGCCTATGAGGAATTCAGAGCCAAAGCAGATTTTTTCAGTCCTCACCTGTTCTGCCTTCGGGGGATCACAGAAGAAGGCATGACTTTCGCCAGGCACTTCGGCTGCCCGCCGGATCTTCCGGAAGACCCTTTCACAGGTTCGGCCACTGGAGGAATGGCGGCTTACTTATGGCATTACGGCCTGATCGAACAGCCGAAATTCACGGCTGAACAGGGGCACTGGATGAGCCGCCCGGGACGCGCTTTTGTGGAAGTGATCGGACCTCCGGAGGATATGAAAACCGTGAAAGTCGGGGGACAGGCCGTGACTGTGGTGCGGGGTGAGCTGATAATTTAAAACCTGAAAAATGTTCTGCAGAAGCTGATTATATTTCTGCTGATCCCTGGAACCGCTCCCGGCAGTGTAAAATAATTTTCATAATCCATGAGCGCAGAATGCCCATCATTCAGGATATAATGTTCGAAGGCTTTTTCCAGAGTGTCGGGGACAACGGCATTTCCATTCAGCGAGTAGCACAGCAATCTCAACAGCAGGATTCGCAACATTACTGAATTTTATCAAATTTCATGAAACATTGTTGCGGATTGTTGCGCGGGAAAAATAACTCCGGATTCGTTTTCTGGTTATGATTTGCTTGGGACCGGATAAATAAAATGTCGAAAGCCTGAGGCAGGCAATCAGACAATGCAGACATATAAAAGGTCCTGACTCGTGGAGGGGATTAGGGGGAAATTGTATGAAGAACTTACTCTATCACGCTTTGAAATGGGGAATGTCCAGGAAAAAGGCCATTACAATCTGTCTTTTTTTACTTATCCTGCTGATGTGGGAGGCTGACAGCCTCTGGAAGAAGCATCGGGGCGAACAGTACTTCGAAGTTGTAGGGCTGGGAAATTCAGAGTCATTAAGAAATTTCTGCAACTGCAAAGTTTCTAAATATTACTTTAATCCTGCGCAGCGGGAATTTGCTGCTGATTTTTTTCAGATGGCTAAACTGATCTGGACTGAGCAGAAATTCCGCTACGATGCTCTGGAAGATTACTACAACGGTAATCAGGTTCCTGATTCTTCGGATGACTCTGAGGAAAGCTCGCCTTTCTCCGACAAAGCACTGCTGGAAGCAGTCGAAAATCTGGGAAAACATGTGAAAACAGAGGATTCGTTTATGGATGAGCTTCTCAGGGACAGAATGGCTGTAATCCAGGACTTTGAAGGGAAAAGTGTGTATTCCGCGGCAACCACGGCTGGCAAGGTTTTTGCCGCTTATTCCATCCATTGCCTTGAAACCGGCGATTACGAGAAAGCTGTTGCCTATCTGAAAAAAGACCTTGTGCTTGGTCTGGCTTTTTCCCGGGGTGTCGGAAATGTAACAAGCATCCTGCCCGCCATGGTGGGACAGAAGATTATCGGCATAGGCCTGCAGCCTTTGTGCAGAATGTTGGATTACGGGGATCCTGAATTCAGCCTGACCTCCCTGAAATTCCGCTCTGAAAAAACAGCATCATTGATCAGTAAGAGGGGTCTGGAACTTCCGGAACACATCAGGGCTGAGTTGATCAGGATACTTCTGCAGCTAAAAAAGTATAATTTCACCTGCAGCGAAGTTCTGGAAAGCGAAAAAGCTCTCTGGTCCAGGCTGTTTGAAGATCTCTATCACGAAGCCCCGGTCAGGATGTTCCTGTTCGACAGACAGTTCAGCATGTCCAGGAAAGCGGCAGATCTCTATAAGGAATACATGTCTGAAATGCTTGCTCTGGAACAAACAGGCCGACTCTCCATGAAAGAATGTGATGAAAACCGGAAAATATCGTTTTTCTCGTTCGGTCCTCCTAAACTGTCTGAAAGAAGCCATCTTAACGATGCAATGATCAACATACTCCTGACCGTACTGACAGGAGAAACCCAGCCTGATCCATTTTCCGCTGACCAGGATCTGATAGTCAAAACTAAGGATGACAGGATACTGATATATTCACGGGGTCCTGACCGCAATGATGATGGTGGAAAACCCGGTCTTCTCCGGCCTTTCGCCAGATTTCCCAATGGTTCGGATTACTGCGGTGCTTTTCACCCTTCTCTGATTCCCCATAAAATTGAGGGGGTAGCGGATGTCCGCCTTCAGTCTGCAGGATATTCAGCTGCAGGGAAAGGATCTGCAGGCATCTCCTGGGAAGACCGGAATCTCACTGCGGAAATCCGGATCCGGAAAGCCCGGGAAATGCAGGCGCTGGGGAACTATCCTGAAGCGAGGGAAGTCTGGGAGCGGGTAATCGATACCTGCCAGGCTGATTCAGCCCAGGTCCTGCAGGCAGCAGCAGGTTTGAAATATCTTAACGGACAGGTTGAACCTGATTCGGGTCCTGCCAATGTATGGTCGATTTATGTGCCCGTTTTCCGCGTACTGGACTGCGATTACCGCACTGACGACACGGACGAGACGAAGCATTTTCACTCCAGATTCGACGAATCTGAAATCAAATCCATCAGGGAAGCAATGCGGAATTTTTCGGAGCTTGTCTTTAATTACAGCAGGAAAAACATGCGCATCGAATACACGATCGAAGTGATCGACGAGCCGGTCACGAAACTCTCCACAGCGAAATCTCCATTCTCAGAAACACGTTTTACATATCTTCTGAAGTATTGGAATGTGCAGGGCCTGATTTCCAACCGTTTTCCATACCGCAGAACTGACTCGGTTTTCGCCTATGTAAAGTTCGGCCAAGGGAATGATTATATCCCCCGTTATGCCGCTGGAGCTTCAGGAGATTATTGCAGTACAGCCGGGAGTCCAGGATTCGTAAATATTCTCTGCTGCGGGGACATTCGGAAAAAAGGAGAGCTGGAGCTGCATGAATGGCTGCATCAGATCGATTCCGCATTCCAGAACGTACTCCATTATCCGGACGCGCTCGTTCCTTCTCCACATGCGATCAGGGATGAGGGGAAGTTTGGCGGCGACCCGGATTTTCGCAGAAAACCGGATCAGTCCAGCCTGGATTTTTACAGGCATATCATGAGCGAACACATCACTTCCAGAATGTGGCATGAGCTGCATCATCATACTAAAACAGAGTTCTGCAACCACTGGCTGCTGCTTGGCCCGGTAATGGACACAGGCGAAGAGATGGCGGAACTGCTCAGCAAAACATTCGCTGCAGGAAGTGACGGATATCCGGGTATACCCAGGAGAAGATACACTTCCGCAGAAAACTATCTCAGGCTTGACAATATTTTCCCTGACTCGGAAAATGCCTCAGTATACTGTTTCGGCCGTGTCGAATCCGATCAGGACAGGGAAGCAGTTCTCTGGCTCAGTTTCGGAGAGTCAGTCACCGCCTGGGTGAACAGTGTGGAGGTTTTCCGTTCCACAGGCTACCATAATGGGTTTCCGGACAATGGCAGGGCTCAGATCCGTCTGAAAAAAGGCCTGAACTGCATCCTGCTCAGGGTGACAAATAACAATAACTGGTATTGGGGATGCTATGCCCATATCGGAGATGATCATGCCCGGTCTCTGGCAGGAGTCAAATGGGAACAGGAAAATACCTGCTGTGCGAACTACTGCCCTGTGGTTGAATCCACGAACAGTTTGCGCTAGGCAGGCGATCGGGTATAATCAGGGAACAGGTTCTTGTAGCAAGAGGCAGTCATTTTATGGCCAAATTCCTGTTTCTGACTTTGATTTTTCACACGAGGTAGTCTTGCTGTCCAGCAACAATTCAGACATCCAGCTGGAACTTGGCATGCTCAAAAATTTCTGGCAGGAGTCTTATCCGATGTGGAGAAATGGTATATCCCTTCTGAAATGCAAAAATATCATTGACAATGGAATCTGTTAACAGAACTTGAATTTCATAAAATCGCACTCGTTTTCAACTCGGTTCAGGTAATCTCCAGATGTTTTACTTTATTTTTACAATTTTCTGACAGGTTCTTGAAGATTTCTGGTTATACATTTCTTAAAGCGATTTAAAACAATGCGCTGGAGGTTTTATGGAAATCACCGGAAGAATCGAGTTGGAAATCGTCTGAGTAGACACCAAAAGCAGTGTCCAAAGGCCAGGAACTTTATTACGTCACATGGAGGACATTTGAAAACAACAGGAATAAAAACCGGAGCTGAAAGAGGCCGTTTCTGGTTCTTCATCGAAAACATCAAAGTCACAGGGACGGACCCGAGGATACTGCTCTGGCTGGCTCTTCCCTATCAGCACAGAAGCCAGAAAGTAAAGATCAGAGAAATTTATCCTGAGCCCACGGAAATAATCACAGACAGGTTCAATCAAAACAGAGTCGTTTTCTGGGAGATCAAGGATATCCGGAAAAAAAAGCTTCAATTTTACTATGATTTCGAAATGTCTGTCTCTCCTGTCAATACAAGAATAAACCCGACCATGATCAGGGATTACGACAAGTCCAGCGATTTTTTCGATTTTTTTACCAGGTCTGAAGGCCTGATCACACTGACAGGCAGAGTCAGGAAAACCGCAGCCAGGATCGTGGGTCTGGAAAATAATCCTTATTTCAGAGCCAGACTGATTTTCAACTGGATCATTTACAACATGGATTTTGAAGGCACATCTGATGATACGAATTCGGCAGACCAGACCCTCAGGCTTGGAAAAGGCTCCTGTCTCGACTTCGCCTGCCTGTTCGTTGCTCTCTGCAGAGCTTCAGGCATCCCCGCCCGGCCCATGTGCTGCCGCTGGTTTCCAGGAGGCGGGCACGCTTTTTCGGAATTTTTCATCCCCGGATGCGGATGGATTCCGGCTGACACTTCTTTCGCTGAGGGTTTCCTTCAGAAGTCTAAATGCAATTTCGACAAGAAGGCACTTGGATACATCTGCGATGTATTGGGAATTGAAGGTCCTGATCCAGATTATCTTTTCGGAAACCTTTATCCGAATCGGATTATAAACTATGCAGGCCTCGAAAATGAATTCATCTCAAGGAAAACAGGTGAAACAAGAGTCTTCGAAAACCTCACGCCCGGAGGTATTTCCTCAAAACCAAGATCCGTCGAATTCTATGATATACACGATAAAGTCATCCACAGCGGAAACTATGTTTTCGGAGAAAAGGCTACAGACAGGAAACATGCCTATGAAAAAAGCAGCGGCAATTTGCTTTTCTTGCTGATAGAAAATAAGGAATGGCTGGCAGCCAGGAAAAAACTTTTCTGCGACCTGGAGAAACAACCTGACTCGCCGCTGACCAATTACTTTCTTGGACAGACGTTTCTGGCTACAGGAGATTACCAGAAAGCCCTGGATTTCTTTTCAGACTGTCACACTAAGGGCAGCAATATCGGATATTCAGCAAATATCAAGATCTGGGCCCTGAATTTCCAGGGTTTCATTCACGACATTCTGGCAGAAAGGAAAAAAGCGCAGGCATTTTACAGGAAAGTGATTAAAACAGGGCTGAGCTTCAAGGATGCCGCAGGGATCGCCAGACTGTATCTGGGCAGCCCTTTTACTGCGGCAGATGTGGAAAAAATGCTTGAGCACGTCAAAGACTGACCCAAAAATTTACATTGCTTTTACAAGTTTCTGACAGGTTCTTGAAGATTTTTAGGTATAAATAGTTAAGATCGAGTGAGGAGAAATTAGTGGCCGGGAGGGAAGTATGAAGCTGCACCTGTTCATGAACTTGATCATGATTTCCGTGATGATATCCGCAGAGGAGAGATGCAGTATTAATGCGGGGGATTCCACAGCCCGGAAAAGTGAAATCTATGAAAATGCAGTCAAAATCGCCGAAAAACATCAGGGCAGTTTTCAGGTATCTCCTGCTGCAATCCCAGAATCCTGGTCCAATAAAAGGATACCAATCAGAAGCTACCTGGCTGGGATGATTGAGGAAGTGAGACAGCAGGTCAGATTGAGAAATTCATCACCAAACCGGGAGAATCCTGACCAGGGATTTAACACTTTTTTCTGCGATCAGACCCGCCTTCCAGCGGAGATTGACTGGAGGAAGGAAAACAAAGTGACTCCGGTAAAGTCGCAGGGGACATGCGGCAGTTGCTGGGCATTCGCTTCGACAGCCTGCTTTGAATCCGCTATCGCCTGCAAAACTGGCAAGTTGATCGACCTTTCAGAACAGGACCTGATAAACTGCAATTACGAAGGCATGGGTTGCGACGGCGGATTTTACACAGCTGTTGATCTTTTCCGCAAGGAAGGAGGGGTTCTGGAGAGCGATGAGCCTTATCAGGCAGCTAATGGAACCTGCAGGAAAAATCCCAGGAACTACAAAATCACAACCTGGCGCTGGTATTATAAAGATACGCAAGCAGTCTATATAGCAGGCCCGGAAGCGGATCAAATCAGCCAGACTGAAACAGATCTCAAAACCCTGATCAAGATGAGCATAGTACAGTCAGGTTCCTGTGGCATTGCAGTGAAAGCGGACGATTCCTTCATGGCTTATTCAGGCGGGATCTACGATGTTGTTGCCACCGAACCTACAGATCATGGAGTGATAGCAGTAGGCTACAGCGATTCAGGCAAATACTGGATTATCAAAAATTCATGGGACACAACCTGGGGTGAAGAAGGCTTTGGCCGCATAGCATATGGAGCAGCCGGCATAGAAGATATCGGTTGCATGCTCGTCTACCAGAGCGATTCAAGCTCCTGAGCTGACATTGAGAAGAATCTGGACTCGATCAGATAGAATGAAATCTCTTGATCTTGGGGGTAAATATGAAAAAAAGATCCTGATTACTGCCCTGATTTTCATCTGCTCGCTCCAGGCCGCTGATTCAGGCACAGCTGCACCCTGTCCGGGCAACCGGAGTCCAGGGCAGGCTAAATTAGTCTATTCTTCCGGGAACATGGGATATGCTGACGATGACATTTTTATCATGAATGACGATGGCAGCGACCTGAAGCAGTTGACAAACACCACTTACCTGGAAGAGGGAGGCAGCCTGTCCAGCGACCAGAAAATGGTCTTTTACACAAAGGATCTTGACGGAAATTCCGTACCTGATGGAGATAAGGAAATCTATCGCCTGGATCTGCAGAGCGGTCTGGAAAAAAAGGTCACTGACCTGAAGGCGTCAGCCATACACTGGCCCAGCCTTTCTCCTGACAATTCTCTGATCCTCTTCGTGATGGTTGTAAAAGAGATTCAAGATCTGTATATATGCGATCTATCGGGGGAAAACATTCACAGGATCACGAACAACCAGGAGCGGGAAGACTGCCCCAGTTTTTTTCCGGACGGTAAGAGGATCCTGTTCATCGAATACTCTGATCCCAAGACTCTGGTGATGATGAATCTCGACGGCAGCGATAAAACCGTGCTGTCCTGCCTTGAAGACGAAGCGGACAATGCGGCAGTTTCGCAGGATGGCACTAAAGTCGCCTATATTTTCCGCAGGAAAACTGAAGAAGATTTCCGCAGCAGAGGAATCAAACTCATAGATCTGTCAGACAGGAGAGTGAAGCAGGTTATTCATTGCGACGACACCTGGGGGATCGCCATCAACGGAGACCGGATCTTTTTCAGCGGAAGCCTGAGCAGTTCCTATTTCCCAGATGAAGTGAGAGATGAAATTTTTTCGATCAAGTTTGACGGTACTGAGCTGAAAAGACTGACAAACAACAAGACCTGGAAATTTCTAAGAGATGTGAAGTGAAACAAGTTTTTGAAAGTACCGGTAGCAGCTGAACAAAGCAGAGGCATGATTTAAGTACTGGCCTGGGAGGGAAAGATGAAGAGAAGCCTGATCATGAGCGTTTTCCTGGCTGTTACAATAATGATATCCGCCGGGGAAAAACACATGATTAACGGGGATGACTCGCTCCGGAAAAGTGAAATCTATAAAACAGCGGTGAAAATCGCTGCTGAAAACAATGACAGCTTTCAGGTATCTCCTGCTGCACTCTCTGTCTCCTGTTCCTATAGCAGAGTTCCTATCAGGGACATCATGCAGGACATGGTGAGGGAAGTGAAAATGCAGGCCAGGTGGAAAAAACAGTCAGAGACAGACCTCCTTGATCATGAAAAAGGGCCTGACCCATTCTTTGGCGACTTACTAAGCCTGCCTGCGGAAATTGACTGGAGAAAGGAAAACAAGGTGACTCCAGTGAAGTGCCAGGAAATGTGCAGTTCCTGCTGGGCTTTTGCCACGACAGCCTGCCTGGAATCCGCAATCGCCTGCAAGACAGACAGACTTGTGGATCTTTCCGAGCAGGATCTGATGAACTGCAATCCCCTGGGAATGAACTGCCATGGCGGATATTTCACTGCTGTCGAACTTTTCCGTACAATGGGGGCGGTTCTGGAAAGCGATGAACCTTACATGGCTGCCAATGGAACCTGCAGGAACAACCCCAGGAACTATAAAATTGCCACCTGGCGCTGGTTCTTCAAAGATACGCAGGGAGTATGCATCGCCGGACCGGAAGCGGATCAGACAGGTCACACTGAAACCGGTCTCGATTCCCTGATCAAGGCCTGCATTGTAAAGTCAGGTTCCTGCTATGTCGGGGTGACGGTGGACGCATCAGTAATGGCCTATTCAGGCGGCATCTATAACGTGGTTACTGATACTCCCACAAATCATGCCGTGCTGGCAGTGGGTTACAGCGATTCAGGCAGATACTGGATCATCAAGAATTCATGGAGCACAGTCTGGGGTGAGAAAGGCTTTGGCTACATCGCATACGGAGCAGCCAACTTCGGGGAATTCAGCGGCGGGCTCCTCTACCAGGGCAGTTCAACTCCCTGACAGGTTTTTATTTGATAGTTTAGACAAGGTAGGTTGATTACAGTCCCGGGATCATCAGCGTGGGGCAGGTCCAGAATTCACTTCCCTGATGAGGCCTGGTTCCCTTGACCCAGTTATCCCAGTTCTGCTCTTTGTAAATTACTGACATGGCCTCATACAGATTTCCCGGCCAGTCCTCTTTTGTTGGAAGCTCGATCTGGTTAGCTTGAGGCGAGATCAACGACTGGATGATTTCCAGCGGGTCGGTCGGATGCCTGTATGGCCAGGTATCAGGGTTGACCGCATACTGGAAATACTTATCCAGAGCCATTTTCAATGATCTGCCGTTATCTGAAGTGTAATTGAACAGGTCTGTGCCTGCATTCCTCGCGACCAGCATGGCAGAGGAAAGCGGGGAGAGGGCGAAAAATGTATACCACATGCCTTTGACGTGCCGCTTGTTCTCTTGCGGAAGTTCACCTTTTTCATCGATCGCTGAGGCTATGTACCCCTTGATCAGTCCGATCCCATCCTGCAAAGCTGCGTCGTCATGATTGATTCGCGCCACACAGATCGCACCGAAAATACCCCAGGCACCCCAGTTGTTAGGCCTGTCCTTGATCGTGTCCGCGGATTTAAGGAAAACATTGTTCATCCAGGTTTTAAAGGTTTCTTTTCCTTCCCAGGCCGGATAGTCCATCATCAAGTCAGCGGCCAGTACCAGGAGAATTCCCTTGTAAATCATGGTCAAGTCGCCGTCAGAGTTGGAGACCTTTTTATTCTTTGCAGCCCAGGCGTTCAGGATTTGAATGGCTTTGGCAGAGTATTCCTGTTTTTGGGATTTGTCAGGGTGCAGTTGATAGGCAAGCGCCAGAGTATATGCAGCGCCGCCGTCTTCTCTAAGGCATTTTTTAGCTGCCTGATGACCGGGCTTATCTTCATAGTATCCAGGCACATCAAAGTTTTCAGGAGGAGTCGGAGTGTGGCTGAGAGCCTGGTCAGCTTCCTGCTGGAGCCTCAGCCAGGCGTTTCTGACCGGATCAGTATCCAGCTGTTCGCGGATCAGAGCAAGCTGCTGGGGGGTGTGAATCACGCAAGGATACAAGGATAAAGCAGTAGCATAAGACGGGTTTTCAGCCAGGGCCGGGATAGCCGGAATCAGAAGAATTGCAATCAGTTGCAGGATTTTCCTCATCCGCTGTTCCTCCCCCCATAATACTACATTAATTATACCCGGAATTCAGCCTGATTCAATATTTCTAAGGTGTTCAGGAACATACCGCCTGCTGAATTATATTTAATTCCTGAAGGTGTGAGGTTAAGAATTGGGATCCTTTTAGTTACTGCATACAGGCAGAGTTGACTGCCATTAAAATACGATCTAACTTATTGATATAATCGCGAAAAAATGAATTCGGTTCTTCAGATTGACAGACGGAGGAAAAGCATGAACGCTTCTTATTTGAAATTATTGGCTGTTTGTCTATTGTTCCCGATCTTTCTGGCTGACGCAGCCGGTTCAGAAGGGCGGGAGAAACAAACCCATGAGATTTCACTGTCTCCGTCTTACGGGGATGCCTTGATTCAACATTTCGTAGCTGATCCTGATTCGCTCAATCCTTTGCTGACACAAGATTCCGAAACATTTGACGAGGTGCTGCCCTTGATTTTCGACTCTCTGACCCATGTCAATGCCGATCTGACACTGTCTCCCCGCCTGGCTGACTCGTGGGAAACATCCGCAGACAACCTGATGATTACCTATCATTTGAAAAAAGGCATTCGCTGGCATGACGGAGAGAATTTTTCTGCAGAAGATGTCTTGTTCACTTTTGAAAAGATCCTTGACCCGGAATCCGGAAGTCCGATCAGGCAGGCTTTTTTAATCGTAGATACCATCGAAGTTGTAGACACTTATGAAGTGAGAATTCATATGAAAACGCCAACTCTGGATATCCCGTTGAAAATAAACTCCATGATAATCCCAAAGCATGCCTTTGACCGGGTGAAATTCTCTGCCTCTGAATCCAACAGACATCCCATCGGAACCGGTCCGTTCAAATTTCTGGAATTGCAGCCCGGCGGACAGATCACACTGGTAGCGAATCAAGATTACCACGAGGGAAGACCATTTCTGGACCGTGTAGTCTTCAAAATCATCCCTGATGACTCGGCAGCCTTTCTTTCACTGATGAGAGGCGAACTGGATCTGATGAAGCTCTCACCGGATCAGTATACCAAACAGGCCAATTCCAAAGAATTCCGCGACAAGTTCAATGTATACAGCTTCTCTACATATACCTATTGGCATGTGGCGTATAACCTGAACCACCCCATCCTGAAAGATAAGAATACCAGGCAGGCACTTACGATCTCCATCAATCGGCAGAGCCTCATCGACAATGTGCGATATGGCTTTGGAAACCTGATCACAACAGACTTTCTGCCTTCGCACTGGGCTTGCGACAAATCGATAGTTCCATTTCATTATGACCCTGAATTATCCAGAAAACTACTTTCCGCAGCCGGATGGAAGGATGTAGACGGCGATGGAATCAGGGAACGGGATGGAATGAAACTCACACTGGAAATTCTCATCTGGCCCGGTAATCCCACTGTCAAACTTCTGGCTGATACGATAAGTGATTATTGGAAAGCAGTAGGGATAAGTACCCAGGTCAGAATGCTCGCCTGGACGGATTTTTTAGAACAGCTGAACCGTCATAACTTTCAAACCACCCTTGGTGGCTGGGGACAAGGCAATCTGGGTGATCTTCTATACACTCCATTCGAACTCTGGCATTCCTCGCAAATACCCAATGAAAGTAACGGCTTTTCCGGGGACAATTACATTTCTTACCATAACCCTGAAGTCGATAGATTGTGCGAAGCAGGCCGTTCCACTTTTGACAGAGAAAAACTGAAGGAAATCTACTATAAGATTCAAGCCCTGATTCATGAAGATCAGCCTTACACTTTTCTTTATACCAGTGCTGATATTTATGCATTAAGCAAGCGCTTCCACGGCATAGATCCAGCTCCTGCCGGTATTTTCTATAATTTTCCCCAGTGGTACGTGCCAGAGGGAATGCAGAAGTATAAATAAGCCGGATTTTACATTCTTTTTACATGATCCTCATCAGTCCTTTACAACGCTTCGGTATAATCACTTAGAGGGTTGGAGGAGGACATATGGGCAGTAAAAAATGCATGGGGATCAGCGGGTTCACTCTTATTCTGCCAGTGCTTCTCTTTGCGCTGAGGATTCATTGTGCTGCAGCGGGAACAATCCTGGAACAAACTGTGGAAGTTCCACTGCAGGAACGGATCCGGCTGGCAGCCGAAACAGGAGAGATTTCCCTGCTCGAACACCTGATCGATCAGATTACCGATAAGACCGCTGAGGTGCTCCTGTCTGCCTTTAATGCCAGTTGCAAAGCCAAAAGACCTGAAGTGTTGAAATGCCTGCTTGGCAGAGCCGAGTTCCCAGCCAGAGATTTCAGCAAGGGAAGTGACTCTGATCTTTACTCCTTGCTTAATGATTCGCAAGATGAGGAACTGCTCAGGCTGATGCTGAAAAAAGGGGCGGTCAAGCACCATCACGAAATCGTGCCTGCAATACACAGCGTCGATCTGGCGGCCGAGCTGAAGCTGGAATCGCGGGAAATGGGAATGAACAGATTAAACACTCTGTGCTTTGTAAAAAGCCCGGAAGTTGCGCAATATCTAATCGACCACGGCTGTTCGCCGAAGGACGGCTACCTGCCAACCAGCCCTCTGGCCTGGGTGGACAGGGTGGATGTGGCAGAAGTGCTGATCAGGAATGGTGCGGAATTCAATTTTCAGCAGCCGCCACCCTATGTCAGGACAAGAGAAGCTTTATGCTGGCGTCAATGGGATGATCAGTTACTGCCGCATGTGAAAACCAGGGAAATCGCAGAACTGCTGATCAAGAGAGGCTGCGGATACAATTTTCCGGATTCCTTTGGAAGCTATGCAATCCACTGTGAAAGGATCACTCCTCCTGTACTAGGACTGCTTCTTGAACTGGGACTTTCTCCTAATCTTCCTGATGCAGATGGATTGGCCCCACTTTTCCATTTCACCGATTCAGCTGAAAAAGCGCGCATTCTGCTGGAGCAAGGAGCAGATCCCAAACTGAGAGCTCCTTTAAAGGCGAGTCCGGATGGAAAGATAACGGAAAAGTCCGGGTACACATTGCTGCATCTCGCCAGAACAGGAGATTTCGCCCGCCTGATGCTTGAATCCGGACTTGATCCCGATGTGCGTGGAGGGGAATTCGATGAAACCCCACTGCACAAAGTCACTGATCTGGATGCCCTGAAAGCTCTGGTCGAAGCGGGAGCAGATCTGAACGCCAGAGACAGCTTTGGGAACACACCGATTTTCAACAGGAACCTGAATCATGCCGGTCTCAAATACCTGATCGAACATAGGGCTGATCCGGAAGCGCTGAATCTCAAAGGCATAGGTGTGAGGGAAATGCATCCTGACACCTATTGTCAGGACTATCTGAAATCAATCTGCAAAGAAGTGGCCCTGCCTTTTTCCCGCAACCTGAGCTTGACCCAAAACCCGCTTGCTTTCCAGGAGGCAGTGGATAAAGGAGCCAGTATCCTGGAACCTTTTGATTTCAGCACGGAAAAAGACAGACAATTAAGGGAAAATGACGGAGAGCTCCCCCTGGTTGCGCTGCTGGCAAACCGCCAATGCAATGTAAAAGAAGGCAATAATATCTATGAGGATAAGGTTTACCTTGATCTGATCAGAAAATATCTGGACCAGGGCGGAAACCCGCGGGTCACGGATAGATATGGCCGGAATCTGCTGATGCTCTGCCCCAGGCTCGAAGTTTACAGGATGCTGGAAAAAAAGGGATTCGACTTTGGAAACTATATTCACTGGATGCTCGATCCCGCAGTAGAGGAATGCGGGAACGTGGAAATGATCCGCTTTCTTCTGGAAAAAGGCGGGCCTGGGCTCAAGGATGAAAAATGTGTCGATCGATGGGGTAAAAGTTCCAAGATCGATTCACTCCGGAATTGCCGTCTCGAATACATGGATCTGCTCATCAAAGCTGGATTTTATCCTGACGCAACATATGACACAGTTACTCCATTGCATCTGGCAGCATATATGAGTCATCTTCCGGACGATCTTCAAAAAGCCGAAAAACTGATCGCAGCAGGTGCAGATACCAATCTTGCAGACAGGTTTGGTCATACGCCGCTGCATTTTGTAGCGATGTTTTTCTACATGCAATTGAGCTACTATCAAGCACCAAGTGATTATCTTGCCGATAATGCGATCTTGATGTTGAAAGCCCTGCTTGCAGGTGGAGCGAATCCTCTGCTGAAAGACAAGGACGGCTATACTGCACTGGAACTGCTGAAGAAAAGACTCAGCGAAAAACACATACCTGAAGAAGGCAAACTGCTTGAAATGATGAAACTGCTGGAATAGTCAGCTTTTGATGATTACGTTTCAGACTGAGTCGATTGGAGGCGGGCAGATGAGCAATCAAAAATTCATTGGATTCAGCCGGTTCATTTTTTTCCAGCTGATGCTCCTGATCGCGCTGAAAGTTCATTGTGCTGTTCCGGAAACTGCCACAGGCCATACTCTGGAAGTTCCGCTGCAGGAGCAGATCCGTCTGGCCGCTGAAACAGGAGAGATTTCTCTGCTCGGGAGCTTGATCGACAGGATTACAGATAAGACCGCTGAAGTGCTGCTGTCAGCTTTTAATGCAGGATGTAAAGCCAAAAGACCGGATGCGCTGAAATGCCTGCTGGGAAGAGCCGAATTCCCAGCCAGGGATTTCAGCAAAGACAGTGATCCAGACCTGTACACCCTGCTGAACGACAGACAGGACGAAGAACTGCTCCGCTGCCTGCTGGCAAAGGGGTCAGTCAAGCTGCACCGTGAAATGGTGACCGCGATCCATAACGCAGAGCTGGCGTCCCGGCTCAGGCTGGAATCCTGGAACAGGAAGACAGATGATAAGTCGCCGCTCTGCTATGTGAAAAGCCCGGAAGTGGCACAATACCTTATCGACCGCGGATTTTCGCCGAACGGCTTCAAAACCTCATGCTCATGGGATAATTTACCGCTGGCTTATGTGGACAGGGCGGATGTGGCCCAGGTGCTGATCAGGAACGGAGCAGATTTCAGGATGCCGAAGCAATTCAATTTTCAGTCGGAAGAAAGTATTATCTGTTCATGGGATCAGCATCCGCTGCTGAAGACCAGGTCCCTGGAAGTAGCCCAGCTGCTGATCAGCGAGGATTGCGGCTGGGAGCTTCCAGACTGGCATGAGAATTATTCGATTACTGAGCCTTTGAAAAATCCTGACCTGCTGAAGCTCCTGCTGGAGCAGGGAATGCCCCTCAACATTACAGATTGCCGCGATGAGCCGATTCTTTTCCAATACACATCTTTAACAGTTGAGACCCGCATGCTGCTCGCACACGGAGCAGATCCCAAAGCCAGAATGCCGATCCAGGCAGATGATATTTTAGGCTGGGGGCTTCATCGTCACATGGACTCGGCGGAAATGGAGTCAGACCTGGCCGGGAAGCTGGGATACACCTTGCTGCATTGCGCCAGGAACGAAGAGTTCGTACGATTGATGCTGGATTCAGGGCTTGATCCCAATCAGCGCGGAGGAAAGAGGGGCGAAACACCGCTGCACACTGTCTCTGATCCGGGAGCGCTTTCAGCCCTGATCGAGGCCGGGGCCGATGTCAATGCCAGGGATGACTTGGGAAACACGCCTTTGTTCAATATACAACTCAAACCTGAGGGTTTGAAAATACTGCTCAGCCACGGAGCAGATCCGGATGCCTTAAACAACCAGGGGCAAAGTGCCCTGGACGTGCATTTTGGTGACAAGTGCAGGGACCTTTTAAAAACATGCAGTAAAATCAGGATAAAGGCTCAAACTGAAACCAGCGTGAAGGAAGACTTTTCTCCTTCTTCCGTGCTGTACTATCTTCGCCACGAGAACGGATTGACCGACGAGGATAAAATCTACCGGATTCGCAGATGTCTTGCTCAGTCAGCAGTCAAGGTTAATGAGGATGACTGCCGTGAGTTCCTGCGGATCTGTCCAAGGCCTGAAACTGCCCGAATGCTGGAACAAAAGGGGTTTGAACTGAAGCGAGATATTTTCGAAATCATGGTTGATGCTGTCAGTGGAATCGGGCATGCAGACCTGGTTCGGTATCTGCTGGAAACAAGAATGCCAGATCTGATGATGTGCGAAAAGGGGTACAAACTCAAAGATGGCAGAGTGGCTAGGCAACCTTTTCTGCTGTTCTGCCGATCAGAATACATCGATATGCTTGTCAAAGCGGGATTTTCACCGGATTCGGCCTCGCTTTGCGGCATCACTCCGCTGATGGAAGCTGCGCTGAATTTTACCGAAACCGACAGCTACCGACGATTAGAAAAATTGATCGCAACTGGCGCGGATGTCAATCTGGTCAGTGAAGGTGGATACACAGTTCTGCATCATCTTGTGCTTGATTTCACCTACAACTGGTCTGGCAACGATGACTCTGCCATGAACAGCATGCAGGACTATGCCTTGCGAATGCTGAATTTGCTGCGGCAGGCGGGGGCAGACCCCCGGATCAGGGATAATCAGGGCAGGACCGCTCTGGAAATGTTTAGGAATGACTGCAGCGACAAGGGAGTTCCCGAAGAGGGCAGGCTGCTTGAAATGATGAAACTGCTGGAATAGTCAGCTTTTAATGATTACGTTTCAGACTGAGTCGATTGGAGGCAGGCAGATGAGTAATAAAAAATGCATTGGATTCAGCAAGTTCAATTTTTTCCTGGCAGTGCTTCTGGTTACGCTGAAAGTCCATTGTTCTGTCCCGGAAACTGCGGTTGACCAGATTCTGGAAAAACCGCTGCTGGAACAGATCCGATTGGCAGTGGTAACAGGTGAAATTTCCCTGTTTGGCAGCCTGATCGACAGGATTACAGATAAGACGGCTGAAGTGCTGCTGTCAGCTTTTAATGCAGGAATCCAGGCCAAGAGACTTGATGCGCTGAAATACCTGCTGGGAAGAGCCGAATTCCCGGCCAGAGATTTCAGCAAGGAAAGTGACCCTGATCTTTACCTCATATTGAGAGACTCTCAGGATGAAGAACTGCTCAAAGCCATGCAAAAAAAAGGGAAAATCAAGCTCCACCCTGAAATGGTGCCTGCTGTCCACAGCATTGATCTGGCGGCTGAATTAAAGCTGGAATCATGGGAGGGAAATTTCGACTGGGCTGACCAGCTCTGTTATGTAAAAAGCCCGGAAGTGGCGCAATATCTGATTGATCACGGACATTCGGTTAATCCAGGCTACCTGCCCTACAGTCCACTTGCCTGGGTAGACAGGATGGATGTGGCGGAAATATTGATAAAGAATGGTGCGGAATTCAAGTTCCAGCAGCCGGCTTCTATTGACAGATCAAAAGAAGTCGGCTTCCGGGATCGCTGGTCGTATCAGATACTGCCGCGCGTGAAAACCAGGGAAATCGCAGAACTGCTGATCAGCAGAGGCTGCAGATACGATTTTCCGGATGCAGCCGGATATTTTCCAATCCACTGTGAAGATATCACACCTGCAGTGCTCGAATTGCTGCTTGATTTAGGAATGTCCCCGAATCTTCCAGATGGTTTCGGGATTCCACCTCTCTTCTATTGCACTGATTCAGCGGAAAAAGCGCGCATTCTCCTCTCGCACGGAGCTGACCCCAAGCTCAGAATCTTTCGCTGCAATGTAGACCTTCTCAGACAATACACAACTCCTCTTGATGTTTCAGCTTATGAAAATTACCAAATATCCAGGAAACAGAAGGGAACTGCAGCTGATAAACCAGGATACACCCTGCTGCATTGCGCAAGGAGCGGAGATATTGTCCGATTGATGGTGGAATCAGGACTTGATCCTAATGCGCGGGCCGGTGAATTAGATGAAACCCCGCTGCACAGAGTCTACGAACTCAACGCTATTAAGGCACTGATTGAAGCAGGAGCTGATGTGAACGCCAGGGACAGCCTGGGGAATACTCCGATTTTCAACAATATACTTGGCAGGGAAGCTCTCAGCTGCCTGATCGAAAATGGGGCTGACCCTGGGGCGATAAACAGCAGAGGATTAGGGATCATGGAAGTGAATCGGGATGAATATAACCTTGAATACTTGAAAACCATCTGCCCGAAAGGATCTCCTATTCCACTGGAGCGCAATTGTACGGTAATGAAGGAACACAAAGTTTTTCAGGAAGTCCTGGAAAAATGCGGCAGTATCCTGAAACCCTTTGATTTTTCCACTGAAAAAGATGGTTACTACAAACAGTATGACGGCCAGCTGCCTCTGCTTGTTCTGCTGGACAATCGCAACGACTATGGTAGAAGGGATGTGTTTGACGATGATCACTATATTTACGTTGACCTGATCCGGAAATTTCTGGACGCTGGCGGGTCTCCGCAAGTCAAGGATTCAAACGGCTGGAATCTCCTGATGCTCTGCCCGGTGCTGGAAGTCGCCAGAATGATGGAGAAAAAAGGCTTTGACCTGAACAGTACGATCGATCCTGTGCTCGACCAGGCAGTGCGGGAAATCAGGAATGAGGATATGGTGCGATATCTTCTGGAAAAAGGAGGCCCTGCGCTCAATAAAAAAAAATCAAGCACATTACTGGAATGCCGTTTCGAATATGTGGAGATGCTCGTAAATGCCGGATTTTTTCCTGATGCAACCGATAAAAACGGCGACAGCGCATTGCTTTATGCGATAAAAAATCAATACTATAAAAAAACACTGGCATTGACCGCCGCCAGGGCCAATCCGCGTGCAGCAGACAGATCCGGAAACACGCCTTTGCATTGCATGGTTAACCGTTTGGTCGGGTCGTTTACCAGGACTGTCACTGAAGACGAGTTGAATAAATATGAAGCTTATTTTCGCAAAGAATTTGTGGCAGTATTAAAAGCGCTCAGAGAAGCCGGAGCTGACCCGGGAGCGAAAAACCGGGCTGGCGAAACAGCGCTTGACATGCTGAGGAAGAAATGCCGCGAAACCCACTTGTCTGAAACAGGCATTATTGCAGAAATCGCGGCACAGCTGAAATAACCCGATCTTTCAGAAAAACACTTCACAAATGCAGCAAAATGCGCTGTATTTTTGATATAATGACAGTAAAATGGAATTCTGTTCTTTGCAATACAGTGGGAGAATTAATTTGAATGTTTCCGGACTGAAACTGTTGACAGTTTCCCTGCTGCTCCCGGTCTTTCTGGCGGCAGCCACGAATTCGGACACCCTGGAGAAAGCCCTGTTCGAGCATTATGTGCTGAAGGATACTGCCTCAGCCAGCGCAGATTACAAGACTTTTCTCAACAACCCGAAAAAAGCCAGGGACATCAGGGTGTTGGAGAAGGCCGAAAACAGCTATCACGAACTGTTGAAAACGCAGACCAGTGAGATTTCACCGTCCCCGTCTTACGGGGATACATTCGTTGAGCCATCACTTGAACCTGTAACTCTTAATCCTCTGCTGGCAGAAGACACTCCATCTGGTGATGTATGTTGTATGATCATGGATTACCTGGCTGACTATGATAAAAATAATAATCTGATTCCCAAACTGGCTGAAACCTGGGAAATATCAGCTGACCATACTGCGATTACTTACCACTTGAGAAAAGATGTCCGCTGGCATGACGGAGCACCATTTACTGCAGAGGACGTCAAATTCACCTGTGATAAAATTATGGACCCAGAGTTAGGAAGCAGTTATAAAAGTTACTTCGCAGACGTAGTCACAGTTGAAATAATTAATTCTTACACCATCAGAATCGCTTGCAGCAAGCCTGATATTTATCTTGTTGAACATCTCTCCCCGGTAATTATTCCCAAACATATATATGAAAAAGAGAATATCCGGACCTCGGAATTCAACCGCCATCCAATCGGAACCGGCC
>JAQTZZ010000030.1 GCA_028687545.1 Candidatus Wallbacteria bacterium | reverse complement strand
TGCTCTTTCAGGCTTCAGTCTGCAGCGCGAACCTCAGCGCTGATCAGCGGGAACTGAAGATCGTCTCGCAGCAGGGAAGCGTGTTCGAACTGGACAATGTGCGCTGGGGCTTTGAAGGAAATCTTGTTACAAAGAAGCCTGTTTTCAAGAACACAAAAGTCGACATTTCCAAAGTCAGGGACGTCTACTTCTGGCTCGAGACATTCCCGCCCGAAGCACTGGCAGGACATGGCATGCTGGCCTTTGTGATGGACTCGCCCTGCGTGGAGTCTGCGGACGGCAAGGCAGACATCGGGCTCGTCTATTCCTTTGAGGCCTGGCTGGAACAGGGGCAGAAGTATTCTCCGCTTGAGGGCATGAAGAAGAACTGCTACAGGCTTATCTACCAGGTCAGCACGATCAAGGACCGCGTCCAGCTCTCGATCGTGATCCCGAATCACAAGATGTATCAGTACAGGGTGAATCTGACGGCTGAGCAGAAGCAGGAACTGCTCGGACTGATGCTTACTGAGTCGGCAGTGGACAGGAGCGGCGAATATTATCACACATATTACAACAGCTGCGTGTTCAATGCGATCAGGCTGATCAACGAGGTACTGCCTGACTCTCAGAAACTGAAAATGTATGTAGCAAAGGACTGCCCGAATCTGAGCGTCACCTTTCCGCCGATAGTGCCTGATTACCTGTCAAAACAAGGCCTGATCTGCGAAAAGCAGCTCTTCACCCTGGGCTCGCAGGTCATCAATATTCCTTATGGAAGCGGACATGTCTATGACATCAGCCTGCAGGACCTGAATTACGGGACCCTCTATAACAAACTCAGCCAGGGTGGAGACATCGACCTTGCCGAATACCTGGATTACCTGCGGCTTGCCAAATCCATCTTCATGGAAATGAAAAACCAGACTGAAATCATCGATCAGGCGCAATATGATAAGCAGCTTTCTGAAATCAGCCGGATCATTGCGTCTTCTGAAGAGAATTTCCTGGACAGGTTTACCGAGACTCCAGACACTCTGGCCTGGAATTTGCGCTGGTACGTGAAAAAGCCGGTAAATCCCGAATTTGTGAACACCATCGACTGCGAACTGATCGTCGCCATCTGCGAAGCACTCAAGAACAGCCATTGCCCATACAGGCAGTTCCTGACGGACGCCAAGAAAACCCTGATCGACAGGCAGGCCGACAGATGAAACATTTTGAAACTTGTATCAGCAGGATTCTGAAACATAATTAGCTAAAGATCAAAAGATGTTTCAATCTTTACTTTATCTTGTTCAATATGTAGTTACCGGCCTCCATAAGGAAGCCGGTTTATTAATGATCCAAATCTGTTGTCAGCTTAATTTACAGCTCTGGCTTCGAATTCGACTTTGTATTCAAGCATCTCGTTTTTGATGCTGTAATGCACTGCAGCTGCAGCCAGGGCGTTCTGCACTGCTGTTTTTTCATAGCTTTTCGCAACTTTTAAGGCCTGATCCTTGGTGTCGCAGGCAGTTTCCGCTTTTTCTTCATGCAGGTAGCAGTTGTTTACATCTGTCCAGGGAGTCGGATTCCAGCAGTTCCTGATCCAGACAATGACTTTGACGACTGGGGTATAAGCAATCTGAGCAGCTTTATTTACAGGTCTGGCCTCGAAATCCACCTGGTAATCCAGGAGATCTAATGGGACATTGAAGCGGGCAGAAGCAGCGGTTTTTGCGTTCTTCACTGCAGTTTCTTCATAGGTTTTCGCTGTTTCCAGGGCCTGGGCTTTGGTACTACATGAAGTTGCGATATTTTCTTCATGGATATAGCAGTTTGCATCGTTCCAGGGAATCGGATTCCAGCAGTTCCTGATCCAGACAGTGACTTTGACAACTGGTGTGAAACCGGTCGGATTCGTGTCAGTGGCAAAAACAGGTGAAATGATCGCGATCAGAAGCAGTGCAGTCAGTAGCAGTCTCATCCTAGTCCTCCATAAACTCTTAGTTTTGTCTGTAGCGGCTTTGACCCCTCTCCGCCGCTTTGATCCATTTTATCCGGGAAAGAATCTTTGTCAAGGAATATTTAAAACTCGGCTGAATTTCATTTCACTGCCAGGGAAAGAATCTTTTCAGATAAGAAGTCCCGCCTGAATCTGAGGCCGATGTTTTTAACATTCCCTGCATAATCCTTCCCCTCAAGACCTCTTGAATAAATCATGATTTCATTGCTGTCCCATTCCACACAACGGACCAGGAGGTTCTGGCCGGGAAGTCCAGGATCTGCAACAGGATTTCCGGATAGAGCCATCCTGATGATTTCGCGGATTGCCCTGATCTCAAAATTCTGCTCACGCGCAAACGTAGGATCATTGAAAGCCATTTTGACCAGGAGATTGCGCGTATCCGCCAGTTTCTGGCACAATGGCGCAGGGTCAGCTGTAGGGTCATTGTCAAGAGCGCGGATCAGACTGCCAAAACATTCCTTGACCCTGGTTGTGGTTTTTGTGCCTGGGTTATAGACAGCATCCCAGACATGCATGCGGACGGAAAAATTTCCGGAGAGGTTTTCAAGAGATCCCAGTGTAAGATCCTCCAGCAGTTTCATTTCCTGGGAAAGGCTCAGATGATACTTGTCCAGCAAACCGAGAATCTGGGTCAGCATTCTGCTTGAGGCTGACAGATCAGGATTTTTAAGTAAGTCATTCAGCACATAAAACGTCTGGCCCAGTATATAGTCACCGTCTGAAATCGTAAAACCGTAGAATCCCTCGGAATTTGTTCCCCGCTGTGAAGCCAGACCGATCAGAAGCAGTTTTCTCAGCAGTTCATAACCTTTTTCCATTTCACCATTAACAAAAAGGAATTTGTCTGCATTGACCAGTGTATTGATGAAATTGAACATCTGGATTGAAGAGTCAGCATTGCCAGAGATCAGCACAGGCTTGTGATCAGAAAGCAGAATTTCAAAATCCCTGTCTTCATGGGGTAACAGTTCTGCAATCCGATGGAGCAGAGGCAGAGCCTCTTCGGCATATTTCTTGTCTATATGATTATCAAATACCGACCAGATCAGATAAGAGTCATCTGCTGTCCGGTTCATGCAGTTGAAAATAAGCTGATTCCGCTCGACAGCCTCTGAGGCTTCGCGCTGGCATACTGAATAGGATTTTTTGATGGGAGCGGATTCAGATGTCTGGGACTGCGGGGTATAATCACCGAAAAAAGCTCCCAAAGTGCCGTTTTTCATGAAGTCCAGCAGCAGGATGAAGAAAATCAGCTCTGCTGTGACCAGGAAAATTGCTGCCATTCTGTGTACAATCTGTTTTTGATAAGTATTCATATGCCCTCCATCTTGGTTTCAAATTTCAATCTGAAGCTGTGGAACCTGTTCTCTGCGAGACTGTATATGGACGTAAAAACCAGTGTGACCAGTGTAAGGAAGAGTCCAAGCGAAACTGCTATTCTCAGGGCGAGATCCACAGCATAGATCAACATGGATCCTGAAGCATCGTTGACCGGAAGCGCGGGGCTTCCCAGTGAAATGCAGTAAATAAAGGCAGACAGAAGTACAAGAACTGAAATGATGAGATTGGACTGCAGCAGGTTCCTTCTAGAATTAACCTTGTCTGCGATTTCCGAAGCCATTTTCTCAGAAACAGCCATTGTGGGTGCTGTCTTTCTCAAATCCTGGTAATATTTATAGAGTTCCATGTTCCATCACCTCCTTGAAGATCGACTTGGCTCTCGAAAGCCGTGACATGACCGTTCCCAGCGGAATTTCCTCGGACTCGGCAATTTCTTCGTAACTCATCTCCTCGAAATATTTCAGGTACAGGATGCTCTTGTACCTGGCCGGCATTCGGGAAAGAAGAGCATTGATCTTCAGAAATTCCTCGTCCCTGCTGGGTTCTGCTGACTCTGAGAGCAGGCTGTAAGCTGTTTTTTCCCTGAGCCAGCGCCGCACCTTGCGGAAGAAAAGCAGGCATTCGTTGCGTGCCACCCTGTAAAGCCAGGGTCTGACCTTGAAATCCGGGCTGCCGATCCTCTGCTCGTCATAAGCCTTGCAGAACACGTCCTGGGCGATGTCCAGGCTTTCCTCGCGATCTGCGGTGAGATGATAGCAGTAGAGGAAAATTTCCCTGTAATGCCTCAAGTAGATCTGCTTGAAAACAGTTTCGTGATTCGGTTCAGCCATGTTTTGATTCCGGACTTCTTCCATTCGTCCTCCGCTAATATAAATACCAAATCCTGGAATTTATTCCATTTATTTTTAAAGCGACAGTTAAACAGAAGAAAATGGTCCCGGAAAAAGGGCAGTAAAGTCGATTTTAATATTTCCCAAATTGGTTTAAAATATAAAGATGGAAATCGGAAAAACACTTTATGTGAAAAGCTCATCTGAATGGCGGGAGTGGCTGCTGGAGCATCATGCGGCAGAAAAGGAAATCTGGCTGATTTATCCCAAGAAGCATTCAAAAAGACCGCGGATACCTTACGCAGACGCTGTGGAAGAAGCGCTCTGCTTCGGCTGGATCGACAGCATTGTCAAAGGGATAGACGAGGAGTGTTATGCCCAGCGCTTTTCACCCAGGAAGAAGAACAGCCCCTGGTCGCAGCCGAACATCGAGCGCATGCGGCGGCTGATAGCGGAAGGACGCATGACTCCTGCAGGTCTCGCTGCATTGAAAAATCCTGAAACATTAATGGAAAAACAGGAACTGGAAATCGCGCCCGATGTTCTGGAAGCTTTGAAAAAGGATAAATCTGTCTGGAAGAATTTCCAGGCCTTTGCCGACAATTACAAGAGAGTCCGCATCGCTTACATCGAAGCTGGAAGAAAGCACGGACCCGAACAGTTTCAGAAGCGTCTTGATAACTTCATCAATAAAACCAGGAAAAACCAGCAGTTCGCTTTTGGCGGGGTACAGAAAGAGAAATAATTATCTTCTGCGCTCCAGATTCTGCATAGTGAACACCTGGTCTGGAATCGCCACATCCAGTTCTATGTCTGTGATCTGGATTTCAGTGTATGAGTTTCCCTTGATCTTGTCTTCCATGCGCATCTTTGTGGCAAACCAGCGGTCTCCGCAGGGTTTGTATTCAAGTACTGACATCAGTTTCAGGAGCTTGCCTGACTTGGCGTACATTTCGGATTTGTAGACGACAAAGTTTTCTTTATCAACCCAGATTTTGCGGCGCGTGTAGGTGATTTCGCGACCCGGCTTGGCGATCATTTCCAGCACATAGACTTCGCGGGTGTCGAAAACTTCTTCAGTGGCAATGGCGCTGTCATACTGCTCCCAGAATTTGCGGCGCTCTGTCTGGTCCTCATAGGAAAAATCGCTGCCCATCATGTTCTGGCGCAGCATATGGCCTGAGATTTTCACTGTGCGAGAGGCCCTGGGCAGGAACATCCAGAGATTGTCGGACAGGCGCAGATAGCGGGTGCCTGCGTCGCGGGGAGGTGAGAGGAACTCGATGAAAGCGGTGTCATTGCCCCTGCCATAGATTTTCATGGATTTCTGAAACACGCTGTTCCCGTCGTGTATCGTCATCTCGCCGTGATAGATCACAGAGTCTGGCGCCATGTTATGGTCGACTTTTTTGATGATTTCCTCGACAGTCAGGGCATGAATACAGGTGTAAAAACAAAACAGCAGCAGCAGGAATAATTCTTTCAAAAAGCCTCCTGTTTATTAATGTGCTGGGAACTTTGTCCTGCGGAGGAGTTCAAAGGCGCCGCAGCATCCCGGCACGGTGCAGAATCCATTCTAAGCCTGCAGATAAGTGGAGTCCGGCAGCCGTGACCGGCTGCTGGACGCAACGACCGGAGCAGGATAAAGTTCTTAGCACACATGGGGTCCATAATCATTCCTTCAATAACTCCGACGGTGCCTTGCGCACACCAGGTATCACCGGAAGCAGCGTGGCCAGAAAGGCGGCGGCTGTTCCTGCCAGCAGGCCTGTGATCAGGATGCCTGGGCCGAAATGGAAATAGACTACGCTCTTGATCTTGATCGCATCAGGCATGCGTTCCACTGCGCTGCCGAAATTTATGCCGTGTATGGAAAAAAACAATGCAACTGCTCCCCCGAGAATCGCTCCGATCAGAGCCCCGCAGAAACCGAGCAGCGTGCCTTCCAGGCAGATCAGTTTCCCGATCTGCCAGTCGGTCATGCCCAGGGCCTTGAAGATGCCGATTTCGCGCCTCCTCTCAAACACCACCATCATCATGGTGTTGACGATCGCGATCCCTGAGAGGAAGCAGAATACCATCAGCATGATCCTGCGGGCCCAGGCCATCACTGAGACCATCTGTCCGTTCAGTCCTATCAGCTGCCAGTTGCGCACCAGCAGATCAGTTTTGGCTGAGATCAGTTTTTTCACTTCCAGCGCTCTTTCATGGCTGTCAAGGAAAAACAGGCATTCAGTGACAGTACCTGCCATGTCCAGCAGATCCTGGGCTGCTGAGAGAGTGATGAAAAAGCTCTTGTTGAGCCTGCCGTTTCCCAGGTCATAGAAGCCGGTTACTTTATAGTTGAGGGCTGAGATCGAGTTGCCGCGGCTGCTGGTCAGAATCGTCACTGTATCGCCAAGGCTGAGGCTGAGTTCATCAGCCAGTTTCCTTCCCACCATGATCTCGGTGCTGTCTTTGAAACTCAGGAATTTCCCGGCATAGATTTTCTTGTCGAATTCAAGGACAGCATAGTCGGATTCAGTGATCCCGAAACCCTGGCCTTTTTTTTCCAGATCGCCTTTGTAGAGCATGCCTCCGAATCTGATGCGCGGGCTGACTGTCTTGATCCCCTGGATTCCTGATGCCAGGGAGACGGCTTTTTCTGTATCCATGTTCGCAGATAAGGAAAATGATTTTTCCCTCACTGGATAATCAGGGTGGGTGATCAAAACATCACCGCTGTATTTGAGATTGTCTGTGGATTCGGCTACGCCGTCCAGGTAGCTCAATCCCATCACTGAGAACATGATCCCGAAAACCATCACTGAAATCGTCAGATACGATCGTTTGCGGTTCCTGAAGATGTTCCTGAAGGCGATACGGAAATTCTCCTTCATCCTTTGATTGCCTCCACCGGATCGAGCTGCAGAGCGCGCCAGGCAGGGTAGAGCGAAGAGAGCATGGCAACTCCTGACCCGATCAGAAAATAGAATAAAGCCATGCTCCAGTTCAGATATGGATAGAACATATCCCTGACCGGGAAGTCTCCACCCACTTTTGTGATGTCAGCAGGAACTCTGATGCCGTGGATCTGATAGTAATGAACAATCGCTGCTCCAAGGCACATGCCGATCAGGCTTCCCAGCAGGCCGATGAAAGTGCCTTCAGACAGAAAAAGGGACAGGATTTCCCGCCTGCTCATTCCGCCTGCCATCAGGATGCCGATCTCGCGTTTCCGCTCCAGCATGGCCATCAGCATGGTATTGGCGATGCCTGCGGCAGCCATGATCAGGATGAAGCCCACAATGATCGCAAAAATCTTCTCTCTCATCCTGATCAGGCTAAACAGGTCTGCAAGCTCGACCAGCCAGCTGTCAGCCCTGGCATCATGGGATGAGAATGAGGCATTGAGTTTATCGGTAAGAGGGAAAAGTCTAAAATCGTCCTGAGTATCAGCCAGCACTGCGATTTCAGTCGGGCCTGACTGCACAAAATCTGAAGCAAAGCCGCGGGAGAGGAAAATCTGGCTGGAATCAATCATGGGATTGCCTGTGCGGATGATGCCGCATATCCGGCAGTCGTAAGCATTGATCGCTTTCAGGCTGGTACGGGCGATTATGGTGACGAAATCGCCGGTTTTAACTGACAGAAGAGCCGCCAGCTCCATGCCGATCACGACTGAAGTGCTGTCCGCAGGATCCAGAAACTGTCCTGAAACCAGGTCGTTTTTCCTGTTGAAGACTGCATTTTCGCGTTCCCCATCAATGCCGAGAAATCTGCAGGGCAGTTCCAGACCTGAAGAGACGGCTGAACCGGTGAAAGAGATCCGTGCTGATGAAGCTTTTATCCAGGCAGTACTGCTGACCAGTTTATCTATCTCATCAAAATTCAGGAATGGATGCTCAAGGGGGTTTATGTCTTCGTCCTTTGGTTTGAAGTCTTTGCGATATATTTTCAGACTGGAAGTCTCGGTATGGATATAGACATTTTTGAGCTGCCATTTGAGACCTGAATTCAATCCATCGCCGATCACTGCGAAGCAGATCGCCACGATCACTGTGATCAGCGTGAGTGCAGTGCGTTTTTTCTGGCGGAAGATGTTACGGCAGGATAGTTTCAGGATCATTCAGGCTTTGACCTCGATACTGTCGATTCGTCCATCTTTCAGGTGCACGATTCTTTTCGCAATCTCGATTATCATCCTGTCGTGAGAGGAGAAAACAATAGTAACACCATGGTTTTGATTCAGTTCCTTCATGGCATTCAGAATCGCTTCGCCATTGACTGAATCAAGGCTGGCTGTAGGTTCGTCAGCCAGAATCAGTACCGGGTCCTTCACGAGCGCTCTGGCGATTGCCACCCGCTGCTGCTGGCCGCCTGATAACTGCGACGGCCTTCGCGAAGCCAGGCCGGCGATTCCAAGCTGTTCCAGTGTTTCCATGACTTTCGCCTTTTTCTCAGTTTCTGCGAGGCCACCCAGCAGATCCAGGGAAAATTCCACGTTCTCATAGACAGACAATACTGGTATCAGATAAAAATGCTGGAATACGAATCCGATCTTTTTTCTGCGGAAAAGGGCTGCCAGTCGAGGAGTGAAAGCAGTGACATCTTCGCCGTCAATAACGATTTTACCCGTGGTTGGAGTATCCATGCAGCCGAGGAGGTTCAGAAAAGTGGTCTTGCCTGAACCGGAAGGCCCGGCCAGGACTGTGAATTCACCCGGATTTATCTCCAGGGTGGCATCGTCCAGAGCCAGGACGGTCGCTCCGCCCTGTTCATAGTGGCGGCTGAGATTGATTACATTAACCAGCGGCAAGGCAACTCCTTAACATTCAAAAATCAAGTTCGTCGAATTTTGTGGTGTGCAGCCAGAAGTTGTAGGTAAGCCGTGATTTGTGGCGGGTCCTGTCCTGTGGAAACTTTTTCTCTTCTTCGCAGTAGCTCAGATGACAAAAAGTTACCACTGGCCACCCCACAAGGTTTTGCAGATTTGATCAGTAAAATTCGCCGGACTTCCGCTACATATTAACATACCGACTTACAAACATACCAACTTCAAGCAGAGTTTAAGCGATTTCAGGTAACAAATCTCAAAAACTCGCTTTAACTGAAAATACGATTTCATCCCCATCATTCATGGCCGTCGTCAGCAGGACCTGAGATGTCAGCTTTCTGCTGCACCTGTATTCCAAACCCAGGGTATAAAAATCGTTCAGCACATATTCAATCCCCCCGCCCCGGTAAGATCCGCGATTAAGCAAGTCTTTATAAACATGTGCACTGGCTGAAACAGTCTGTGTGATTTGAAATCTGGGATTCAGGTAGCAGGCTTTGTCGCCTGTATCGTTGTTCCTGTAACCTTCGGCCATCAGATAAAGGCTTCTGCCGTGCACATCAAATGTATAATCCATTCCCAGGACTGAAATCAGCTGCCTGTGAGGCGCAAAAGCAAGATTCAGCGGCTGATTGAGATCAACATGCTTGAGGGCCAGTTCACCCCAGATCCCGACTTTGACCTCACCCTTGAATTCCAGCACCAGATCCCGGGAGGATAAATGCAGGTCAGGCATGATTGGGGAAAGATCGAGGTGATGAGACAGCAGATTCAGCATGTATTCGAATCTGCCTCTGGTGAAAGTATAGCGGCCTGCCTGGTCATTGTGGCAATGGTCGCGGTCGGTTGTAACCAGTTCCAGGCGCGAGGTCTGGCCAAGACTCTGTCTGAATTTTAAAGCTTTGACACCATCCCGTTCTTTTTTGGGGTCTGTCAGATCCGGCAGCGTAAAGATGTCTGCAAAGTTGAAGACAAGAGGGATACCCCAGAAGATCCGCTGTTTTCCTGCCACATAAGTGCTGTCTCCCCGATAGCATTCCAGATAAGCCCTGTCAAGGCTGAAATTTCCGTCATCGTCATGATAATAACTTTTCAAGGCAATCTGTTCATAGTGATTATTTCCGGTCTGAGAAAGATAGAGTCTGGACAGATTGTCGAATTTTTCGTGGCGGCAGTCGCTCAGGCGGAAATCACTTTCAGAATCCAGCTTCAGTTCCAGACTGAAGACTGGAATCAGATGGAGAAACAAGAAAAAAACGAGCAGCTGTTTCATTTGTTGTTTTGCAGGAAGTTTAGATATCCACTGCTCAGAAATTCCGGCCAGTCTCCAAAGCGCAGGATCACTATGGGAAGGCCAAGTTTCAGGGCTTTGGCGAGAAGCGGAATATTCACTGTTCCATCCCGCCCCGGCCCCATTTCATTGCAGACAGGCTGGAGTCCGGTTTCTCGGATCAGGAATCCGACAGTCTCTTCCAAAGATTTTGGATCGGAAATGTACCAGTGAAAATTGATAAAATCGATTCCGGAATCGCGATAGATTTTCAGCAGTTTCCTTCCTCTGTCCAGTATTCTGACCAGTTTTTCACGGCTGCTGCCTGTTGCAAGCATTTTTTGCTGCTCCGGATTGAAGGCGCGAAGAGCGAAATCCTTTGCAGCTCTGAGATCCTCAGTACCCTGATAATGGTCCCAGACCAGTTCTGAAATGAATGAACTTGAAAGCCCACCGTTTATGCACTTGATGCCTCGGCTGTGTGCGATTTCGCAGGCAGCTTTGAGTACAATCGAATATTCGTCAGGCGTACCGGGGAATGATTCCAGAGAGTCTTCCTCATTTTCCACGCAAAGAACAAGGGGTCTGTATTTGTCGAGGAGCTCACAGAGTTCTTTTTTGAAAGCATCTGACGCCCCGGTCTTTCCGCTTTTTATGGTCAGGATCAACTTGAATCCGGCGTTCCGGAAAAGACCGGCATCAGGCTGATCCCCATTCCAGTTCTGAAGATTTATCGCGGCTGGGCGGACAAATTTTATCTCATGTGTCCCGATCATGGATGCGATTACTGTTTCATTAGTGGCGGAATTGTCGACGATCATCAAACCAAAGGGTGAGGCAGGGAATGAGGATGAAGAGGAAGAGCCTGCAGAGAAAAGAAAAAATATAAAGAAAAAAGACGGGATGAAATATTTTCTGTAAACTGACGCTTTACTGATTGCTGGGAATCGGACAATCTGCATGAGAATCATGGAATTATATTATCCAATAAATCAATAGTGTTCAACTGTCTACCATGATTCATGCTATTTGAAAACACATTCAATTCATGCTAAATTCATATTATGGCTATTAGAAGTATCAGGGATCTGAAGATTATCAACAATCTGCGTGTGGAATTCATTCGCAGGAAGATCGATTTTACAAAACTGCGCTTGATGTGCGAGAACGGCTATGTCACGATCATTGGTCAGGTCGCTTTTATCGACGGGCAGGAGCGTTCAGTTTCCAAAACCGTCCAGGACCTGGATGTGCTTGATAAGAACCTCAGGAAACTCGCTTACATCAAATACGTCAAATATTATTTTGAAAACTGGCAGCGCGACGAAGACGGGAAATGGCATCAGATCAGCGAAGAATCCGCTGCCGGGAAGATCAAGTACTGGCTGGAAAACCTGATTGTCAAGCTGTCTGAACCGGAATTTCGAAAGAACTTTCTGGAAAGCCAGAAAGAAACCAACCGCCTCACATCATTTCTGAAAAGCGATGATGTGGAAATCAGGCGTTTAACGATCCGGGCCATGATAGAGATCGGAGACAGCCGTTTCTTCACTCATTTGATCGACATGTATTCGACTGAGAAGGATGAATCAATCCTCTCAGAATTGATCCTGGCAATCGGAAAGCTGGGTAAAGATGATTCGATCCATCTGCTCAAGAAACATCTTACTGGTGACAACATCGAGATCGTCCTTTCCACTATCAAAGCTTTGGGAGCTACTGAAAGCAAAACCATTGTACCCATACTGCTGCCGCTTTTATCCTCTGCCAAACCTGAGGTGAAAGCCGAAGTAGTGAACGCCCTGGCCAAGCTTGGTAAAGAAGAAGTCCTGCATGCCATCGAGGAAATGCTGGAATCTTCCAATGTCCAGATGCGCTTGATGGCCATTGAAGCCCTGTCAAAAATGAAATCCGCAGTGGCCAGCCAGCTTCTGCGCAAGGCAATGTCTGACGGGAATTCCGATGTGCGCTTCAAGGCAGTGCTGGTGCTGGCGAGGCTGCCGGGCAGCGACTTCACACAGGATTTTCTGGCTCTGCTGGAGAGTGAAAAGAACGAATACGTAAAAGCTACGCTGGTCAAAGCCTGTGCCAAGAGCGGCGGCCCGGCAGTGCTTACCGCGATCATCCCGTTCCTGTCCGACAAAGACGGACGCGTGCGTGCAAACAGCATCGAAGCCATGGAAAAGATCGTGACCAGGGAAAATCGCGACCAGATAGTTGAATCAGTGCTGCCATGCATCGAAGACGAAAATAACAGGGTCAGGGTGAATGCCATCAACCTGCTGGCCCAGATGGGTGAAGTACGCTTCACTGACAAACTCTTCCACATGCTTCGTTCACCTGACCCAGTGCTGTTTTCTTCCGCCTCCTACGCACTGTCCGTTAAAGCGGATGCCCTGGTCGTGCGGCGCCTTTTTGATGAGCTCATGACCTCTCCTACCCCCGTAAAGTCCGTTGTGATAGATACCCTGAAAAAAATCGAGCAGAAAGTGCCTGAACTGGTAAAACTGCAACTCGATGTAGTGAAAAAAGAGCTGAAAGAAATCAATTTACTGCTGGCTAAATTCTGAAATGCGCTCGATTTTACTGTTATTCTTTTGCGCGACCGCGCTTTTCGCAGGAGATGAACTGTTGCGGCAGGCTGATGAATATTCGTCCAGAGGCGAAGATCAGAGTGCCCTTTCCTGTTATCAGCAGTTTTTCGAAGAAGAGCAGAACCCCGTTTTAAAATGCGTAGCAGCCCAGCAGATCGGCCGCATCATGACTATGGTGGGGGAGATCTCCCAGGCGATCTTTTATTATGAGTACCTCAAAACAAACGGGCAATCTGTGGAAAAAGAGCTGGCTTTAACGGAGCTCTTTCAAATCTATCTTTCCCTGGATGAACTTGACAAAGTTGAAGTTTGCCTCAAATCATTGGGCTCGTCTCCATTTTACGCCCGCTATGCAGGGCAGTTTTATGAAAAAAAAGAGGATCCTGCCAAGGCTTTAGAGAATTACGAGAAATTTTACCGGATCACAAGAGACAGAGTGATGATCGCCAAAATTACCGAGCTTTACAGAAAACTGAATCTGCTGGATGCCAGGATCGAGTCCTGGAAGTCTGAGAGCAATAATTTTCCGGAATTGTACATGTATCTTCTGTTTACCCGCAATCCTGAGGAAAGCCTGACTTTTTTCGAACAGATGTCAGTTCAACAGATCAGCGCTGAGTCAGCTGATTATTTTCTTACCCTGTGCTGGCAGGGGGGAAAACTGCAGCTGGCTGAACGAGCACTGTCAGGGCTTTCGAAGCGCACGATCGGCATCGGTTATGACTGCCTTAAATTCAAGCAGGCAGTGATCAGCCAGAAATACGAACAGGCTCAAGCCGTGATTTCCGGACTGCTCGAAGAATACGACAGGGTCCGGAAGGAAGGACCGCAACTTTATTCCAGCCTGAAGGCATGCGTTTCGTTCCTGAAGGCAGTAGGGAACTATGACCTTGCCACCTGGATCCTTTCAGGAATTGAGAAACGATTCGGGGAACAGCAGGAGACACCTGAATTTTTAGCTCTGGCATCTGATGTCGACGGTTTCGCTGGCTGGCTGTTAAAAAAGCCGAAAGTTTCCTGGATTGGCATTTTAACAGAGTTCAGGCATTTCTTTTCCTCTGAAAAATGGGCAGACCTTGGATCTGCTTTGACAACCGGAAAAAGCCGGAGTGATCAGGAATTGTCTTTATCCCTGGAAATGCTGTTTGACCGGACAGAATGGAAAACTGACCTTGCAGACTGCAGCCGGATCACACCTGGAATTGCTTCTCTGATCGGCCGATTCACCGAAGAAGTGCGGATCCGGATTTATGAAAAAAATCTGGAAAAGGTCACCAAAGAACAGAAAATTCAGTGGCTCCTGGAATTAAAAAAATTCTATGCCGGGCTGGACAGGGATCAGGAAAAAAGATACTGCGATTTGTTGTTCGAGAATACGAATGACAAGAAATACCTGAAAGAAAAAGCCATTCTGTCTTATAAGCTGGAAGGTGCAACTCCTCCTGCAGACATCTGCAGCACTGCTGAAATCGGCAGAGTCTCAGCTTTCATAACAGGCAGTTACACAGAAGAGGTACAATCTCCGGCGGGTGAAGACGAATGGGCAGCAGCTTCCATGTTCCAGACTGACAGAATAAAGGCACTTGAGAATTTACGGCAGGAAGTGGCAACAGGAACTGCCAGTAACGATCAACGCAGGCTGTATCTTTTCATGGTCCTGAGGAGAGGGGTTAATCAGGGTAACGGAGAGCAGGAGAAAATGTTTGACAGGCTTCTCTTTTTAGGGAATGCTGGTTATCGTTACTTTTTTCAAAAGGAAATTACGGCTCTAGGGGATCTAAGCCTGGACCTGAAACTGCTCTCTGATTTTTACATCGGGACAGCAGAAATCTCTCTGGAGATTTTCAACTGTTATCCGGAACCATTGAATGAATTTGTGATCTCCAATCTGTTGAACTCCGGAAAAAAATTATCCGACGGAGTTATCAAATCCGTCGTTGATTCGAAACAGAAAAGTTTTTATTCAAGCAGATTACTAGGAAATTGATGGTCAGAGCAGGAATATTACTACCATCAATAGAATCGTGATTGTCAGAAAAGCAAAATCTTCCAGCTGTTTCATGAGATGTTTATCGGTAAATCCGGAGAAGAATTGAGAACTGATCCTTTATTCTCTGTAATAAATGAACGGAGTGTTAAAATCACTGTCACCCAGTAAAAACGGACCACTAGCTGCTCCATGTCTTTCCGGACAATATGTCCAGGAAGCGCCGGAATCGAGGCTGTGGTAAAGCCTTACCGAGGTTCCGCCAGTGGTGGCTGTAACCCAGTATTCCTGGCCCACCAGATAAATACAGACAATTTTGCCATATGTACTGGGGCCGCCTGGCCAGAGTTCAGCCAGATCTTTCCACTGCTGGTCAGCATTGTCGAAATACTGGTGTTCTCCGGAACTGCCCTGGACGATGATCAGGTCTTCGAACAGCCAGGCTTTACTGATGCTGCCGGACTGGATTTGTTTCCAGTCATTGATGCCTTCCCTGCCGAATGGTATGTAAGAGTTTCTGGCTGCGTTTTTTTCAAGGTGGTAGAGACCTGAACTGCCATAGCCGTAAATTTCGGTGCTGCCCTGGAGGAAATGCTGAAAATTACCCGGGAAATATTGCTCCAGGCGGTTACCAGTAGTCAGGGAATGGATTTCCAGGGTGTCGGTTTCCCAGAGCATGTAATTGTTAAAACAGGCGTCCTGGTAGAGGACAGGGGCAGAAGGAGAAGAGCCGTAATCTTTATACATCTGATAAGTAACAGCGCCATCAGTTGTGAAAAAAAGCCTGCTTGAACTGTCCATAAACCAGGCGATCCCACGGCTGATCAGGCAGGACTGTAACATCAATCCGCTGTAACGGAGGTCGTTGTTTTCAGGACTGAAGCTGAACAGTCTGTTGTCTCCTTCGTTGACAATGAAAATTCTGCCTGCATTAAGCTGGGGGTACTGCAGGTTATTGAAAAATCCCGGATTTGTCATGGGTTCCGGCAGCGAGGCTGTATCAATCAGCAGCGAAAATGATTCCCCTCCAGTACTGGACAGCCAGACTCCGGCATAGCCTCTGCCGTTCTGCCCAAAAGCATAGAGCCTGGAAAATCTGAATTGCTCCCTTTCATTCAATAGTTGAATTGTACCATCCTTGGCATATAGCACTGAGGCAACTTTGTAATTCAGGATTGTATATGGGACTCCCCACGGATCGAATCGTTGAGTTGAACTGAGCGATTCCAGCGGAAGATCAGTCAATTCCAGAGGCCATTTATCCATGTGATTGTGATAGTCTCTGATCAGGTCTGCAATTCTGGAAAGTTCAGCCTTGGCCCTGGAGTGCCTGGCATGATCGAACATGATCTCAAATGAAGCTATCAAACCTGCTGTTATGATGGAGATGATCACCATCACCATCACCAGTTCGATAAAACTGAAAGCCTTCTTGTTCATCAGGAAATTATAACATTAATTCTTGAGGCAAGCCATTTTTTGCCTGAGCAGTTCATATCCGATGATGGCACAGGTATGTGCGGCGTTAAGTGATTCCATCTTTCCTGTCATTGGAACGCGGGTTGAGCGATCGCAGAGTTCGAGCAGTTCCTTCGATAAACCTCGGGCCTCATTCCCGATCAGCAAGGCGATCCTGCCTGTCAGATCGCAGTCCCAGATCGCAGCCTCAGCTTCCGGGTCTGCCGCGATCACGGAATGGGTAATTTTCATAAGTTTGATGCATTCCCGGGTCTCTCCGGCATAAACAAAGGGCAGAGCCGCGATGCTGCCCAGGCTTGCCCGGATCACTTTCGGGTTATAGGCGTTGACAGATCCTGAGGAGAGAATCAATCCTCCGATGGAAAATGACTCGGCAATCCTGAAGATGGCTCCAAGATTTCCAGGGTCCCTGAGATTATCCAGAATGAATAGTTTTTCACAGGCAAGCAGAGACTCCAGCTGATATGAAAACTGGGGGAGCACTCCTGCCAGTCCCTGGGAATTTTCTACAGCAGAGACTTTTCCTGAGAACAGTTTGTCAGGCAGGACAGTGAGGTTTAAATGAGAATATTTCTGCAGAAAATCAGTTTCAGAAGAAGCTGCACTTTCTGAAATGAGTAAATCAGGACTGCTGCCGTATTGAATTGCCTGTTCCAGGCAGCGCTTACCTTCCAGCAGAAAAAAATCAACCAGACGCGGGTCTTTCCGGTAAGCTGCCAGTTTTGACAGAAGGAGGCTCATTGAGGAGCCGGGGGAGGGACGACGGCTTCAGCCGTTCCCGGTTGCGGGGATGATAATCTTTTATCGATCACATTCTTCAGTTCCTGCGATTTATCGAAATTCGGATCATAGATCAGCGATTTTTCGATGTTTTCCTTGGCCTTGAGTGGATCGTTCAGGTAGAAATAACAGGCAGCAAGATTGTAAAGGATTTTACCGCGTTTTTCGAGACTGTCCAGATGTTGTTCCCAGTAAGGTATTGCCTTTCTATACTCGCCTGCCTGAAAGAGGAGGGCTGCAATCCGTTCATCGTAGAAAAGGTCGCGCGGGAATGAAGGAGCCAGTTTCTCGACTCTATCAGCCTTTTCCTTGGGTGACAGTTTCATCAGATCCCAGGATTCCATAAAAGCCGCAAAAATCCCGTTCTTTTCCTGATCATTTGCTGAGGGAAGATATTTTTCCAGATAAGGAAGGCTTTCATTGTATTTTCCAAGCTGGTAATAGCATCTGGAGATAATGAACAATGCTTTGCTGAGAGCAGCGTAATTTTCCGAATCACGGCATTGCCACTTTTCGATCTGGTCGAGATAATTAATGGCAACCTCGAAACTTCCCTTATTGAAGTAATAATTTCCCAGCTGCAGATAGCCGTCTGCGAAGCGGGGGATGATCAATACTGATTTTTTCAAGTATTCTACAGCTTTTTCCTCCTGGCCTTTCTGGAGATAAATCATGCCAAGCTGATAATAATTAAGATTGTTGGTGCCGTATTTCAAGGCAGTATTCAGAATTTTTTCCGCGTTGTCGATGTCGTGTTTATAGAGATATGCCATTCCATACCAGTACCAGAGTTCCTGATCGTGGGGTTGAAGTTCTGCGGATTTTTCGAAAAATTTTACTGCGTCGTCCGGTTTCTGATAATGCACAAGTGCTACATAACCGGCCTTCAGATATTGGTTTCCCACCAGATAGTTTATCGAATGCTGCTGGATCCATAAAAAGAAAGGAATGAAAAGCAGAAGCTGCACAGGCACCAGTAAAGGATTGAATTGAGGTGTGGGAACTTCTTCCTCCCGCATCAGGACTTTTTTATTATACATGACCGCTGTAAAAGCGAGCAGCAGATAGAAAGTCAACTGAGGGGCATCCCTGCGGAAAGGGAAATTTGTGAGCGCATCACCGAGCACTCCCAGCACACCTCCGAGAAAGCCCATGTAGAGAAACAGATTTGCCTTGTCATGGCGCATCAGGCGGATGATCTGATACAGAAAAACCGCGATCATGCCCAGAAAACCGCCAAAACCATACAGACCAAGTTCGTAAAAATTTTGAACATAATCGTTGTGCGAGTGCTGGAAAGCGACTCCGTAAAAATACCACTTGTTGAAATTGTCCTGGGTTTTGTAAAATTCACCCTGATTTTCAGGATAAAGGACTCTGAATGAGGAATATCCATGTCCAAAGACAGGATAATTCATGGATTCGCCGATAGCGATCTGCCACATCATGAAGCGGGCATAAATGTTGATACTTTCATAAAACCTGTTCTTGACATAACCAAAAATTGAATCAAGACCCTTACCTGACTTCTGCCCGAGTGTGTCAGAGAGAACAAAAAGCAGTCCTGAAGCGACCAGGATGAAGACCATCGCAAAAGCTATGAATTTTCCGGAAAACAGACGTCTGAACATCTTTTTGTCGAAGATGATCAGAGACGTGGTCATGAAGATTCCTGAGATCATCATCGCCACCCATGAACTCCTGGCAAAAGCCAGGAGCAGGCAGGTGAAGATGATGATCGACATGATCAGACTCGGGATCATGACCCAGGGTTTCCGGAATTTATAGAAAACCAGCATGATCGCGAGGGGGAAAGTTGCCGCCAGGTAGGGCGACAGGAAATTCGGATTGCCGAAGGTCGAAAACACTTCCATTTTACCGACATTGCCCTGCACTTCGCCCACATGAAAGAAGGGATCAATGTGAAAATATTGAGCCACTCCGTATAGCGCTACCAGGCCTCCGGAGAGAACCAGCAGGTAAACGGTGTTATTGATGGATCTCAGGCTCCGGAAGTTGTAAAACGTCAAAAGCATCGCTGCCAGGTAGACGAAAATTTTGAAACTGGCATCAATTGAGTATCCAATGTTGGGTGAATTGTACCAGGAAATGATCATCCCGCTCAGATAGATCAGGAAAGGTATCAGAATCGGATTGAATTTCCGCTTCCCGAATCCGATCGAGATTTCCTTGCAGACCCAGATCCACAACAGGATTGGAACCACGAGACCCATGAAAGCTTCTTTAGGAAGCAGAAAATTAATTTTCGTGTTTTTTAAAAAAATCAGCGGAACCATGAAGGCAAGAATGTAAATGCCGAATTCGATTATTTTTTCATATATCAGAATCATTTTTCTCTCCCTTGCGTATTTATACTGAATTCCTTCAGTTTTTCTTCCTGTTCCGCTTTGATCAGCGATTCGAAAAGTTCGTCCAGATCTCCTTCGAGAATCTGGGGAAGGTTAAATAATGACAACCCTATTCTATGATCAGTCAGCCTGCTCTGGGGAAAATTGTAGGTTCTGATCTTTTCGCTTCGGTCGCCGGAACCCAGCTGCTGTTTCTTTTCCCTGGACATTTTCTCATGCTCTTCGGCCTGCTTTTTTTCCAAAAGCCTGGCCCTGAGAATTTTCATGGCCCGCAGTTTATTCTGAAGTTGTGAACGCTCGTCCTGGCAGGACACGACAAGTCCGGTAGGAAGATGAGTGATCCGCACAGCGGTTTCCAGTTTGTTGACATTCTGCCCGCCTGCTCCGCTGGAGCGGCAGACATCTATTTTCAAATCCTGAAGATTGATTTCAACCTCTACTTCTTCGGCTTCGGGCATCACCGCAACTGTGACTGTGGAAGTGTGGATCCGGCCTGATGCTTCGGTAGTAGGCACACGCTGAACCCTGTGTACTCCGCTTTCGAACTTGAATCGGCTGTAAACAGACTTGCCTTTCAACCCGAAAATCACTTCCTTGAAACCACCGAGTCCGGTAGTGTTTCCGCTCAGAACTTCAAGCTGCATCCCGCCCTTTTCGGCGTATTTATTGTACATCCTGAAAAGCGTTCCAGCGAACAGTGCCGCTTCTTCACCGCCTGCTCCTGCCCTGATTTCCATGATGATGTCGCGGTTGTCCCTGGGATCTTTGGGCAGTACAAGCAGCTTCATGATTAATTCCAATTCATTCTTCCGCCGTTCCAGGCCGGACATCTCTTCCCGGGCTACTTCCCGCAGTTCGCGGTCCTCGGAATCCAGGAGTGACCGGGTGCTTTCCAGATCATTGCTGACTTTCCGAAATTCCCTGAGAGCCGTGATGATTTCCTCAAGACCTGATCTTTCTTTGGCGATGCGCTGGAATTCTGTCTGATTCTTGATGACCTGCTCTTGTGTCAGAAGCTGGGTCAGTTCCTCATATTTTATTTCCAGTTCTTCAATCCGTTTCAGCATCTGATACCTCAATCTAATTCAGCGGAGCAGCATGGCATTAAAGGCTTGAAATCAATGTAGTAACCAGCTTGGCAAAGTAATTTTTGCTCTTGCGGCCCGTCTCCATTACTTCCTCATGAGTTGGGATATAATTGCCAAGCGTCTTGTTGGTGATAAGAGAGATTGCCAGAATATTGGCGATCCCGGCATGGCGAGCCACGATTGCTTCCGGAACAGTCGACATTCCGACTGCATCAGTGCCGATATGCTGAAAGAAGAGAATTTCAGCCTTGGTTTCGTAGCTTGGTCCCGTGGTATAAAGATAGACACCTTCCCTGAGTGGAATGTTTTCTTTTTCTGCGATATCGCGAGCCAGAATGCGGAGGCGTTTGGAATAAAGGTTGTCCAGCGGGACAAAACGCTCGCCAAGCCCTTCCGGCAAGCCTATCAGAGGATTGGGTCCGTGATTTATGTGATCTCTGAGCAGCATCAGATCACCGACTTCGTAGAACGGGTTGATCCCGCCCGCTGCATTGGTAAGGATCAGGTTTTCCACGCCGAGATTCCTAAGCACGCGGATCGGGAAAGTCACCTCCGGCATGGAATGGCCTTCGTAATAATGGTACCTGCCTTGCATCATCAGCACTCTGACACCCGACAACTTGCCTGATACCAGTTTTCCTGCGTGTCCGGGTACAGTCGATTTTTTGAAATGAGGGATGTCCTGATAGGAGATGGACTTGGATTCTGCTGCTTGTTCTGCGAGAAAACCAAGTCCTGAACCAAGGATCACGGCTGTTTTGCCGATCGGAGAGAGTTTCTCAGTAATAAAGTCTGTTGCTTCCTGAATGGATTTCTTCATTTTATGTCCCCATTTCCCATGATGCAAGGTAATCGATCTTTCCGGAGGTCAGAGAATCGATGGAAATGTTACATTTATTTTCAAGCATTTTCCAATCTTTCATGACCGTCATACCATCAAAACACTGTTCTTGCTCTTAATTTTCAGGAATCGGTTCGTCCAGGGCTTCCTTGACTCGAAGTTTGAGGATCCTGATATCCACGGGTTTTGTCAGATACGACTTGATGCCAAGCTTCAAAGCCTCCAGAACGAGATCTTTGGAGGAGACTGCAGTGATCATGATTACCGGCAGGACGATCCTTTCTTTTCTGAGCTGCTTCAACAGATCCACACCCGAGCCGTCGGGGAGGCTGATGTCAAGAAGCATCAGGGCAGGTTTAGTTTGGATAATTGTTTCATAAGCACTGGCGATATTTTCACAAGTCAAGATTTCATATCCCTCGTTTTTCAGTGCTTCTCTGAACAGAATCCTGATATAACCTGCATCGTCTACGATCAGTATTTTTTTCTGCTTAGGCGGTTGCAACTGCTTCCTCCTTTTTCGGAAAACGGAATATAAAACCTGTGTTTTGTTCATCACTCTGCACTTTGACAATTCCGCCCAGAGCATCGCAGAATTTTTTTACGATCGACAATCCAAGTCCGGATCCCCTTTGTTTGGTTGTATAAAATGGCTGGAACAGCTTTTCCACTTCTGAATCCGGTATCAGAGGGCCGTTGTTTTCAATCCGTAATTCCCAGCCTGATTCATCTGAGATGGCGCTGAAATTCAAGAGCCGGTCCGATTTTGTCGACTCTTCGAGAGCATCGAGGGAATTCCAGAAAATATTCAAGATCAATTCCTTTAATTTACCGGGGTCTGTGGCTACTACAGTCGTCTCAGGGATTTCGATTTTCAGTACGACATTCTGTGATTTGAGTTTGGGCAGGTATGGAAGGGTCAATTCATTGATAAATTCTGACAGCTTGATGTTCTTCCAGACTATCTGCAGCGGCCGGGTGTAATCCAGTAGATTTTCCAGCAGACTGCTGAGATGCTGGGATTCGTTTACAACGAGCCTCGCGAATTCCTTTTTTTCAGGAGAGAGGGCTGGATCTTCCAGGAAGAGCTGCGTGAAACCCTGGATCACCTGCAGAGGATTCCTGATTTCATGGGCGATATGCTGGGAAATCTCCCCAAGCTCCCGCAGCCTCTGTGACTGCCACAATTTTTCCTTGAGTTCCATGATTTCCGTGATATCTTTGATCAGAATGATCCCGCCTGTGTCTGATACAAGATTGAAGTTCGACTGGGACAAGCCGAGATGACGACCGCCGTTCTTGATTTCAAAAGTCCGTCCTGGATTGTCGCTCAGGATTTTCAGCTCGACACTGGAAAAGAAATTTTCAATGTTGCAGCCCTCCATGCCTGAGGAACCTAAAAATTCTTCTGCCCTTCGATTGGCATAAAGGATGATGCCTTCACTGTTGCTGACGACAACGCCGTTGCTCATTTCTGAAAGTATTTTGCGGTTAAAGGAGTAAAGCTTGCGGTGCCGCCTGATGACCTTGCTCAGGTAAAAAAATTCGGAGATCTGGTTGGCAATCAGAATCAGCATTAAATGGTCATCAGGGGAAGAGTGACTGAATTCGCTTGAAATGATCATCATTCCGAAATATTTGTCTTTAAGGTGCAGGGGCTCGAAAAAAATCAGTTCCCGCTCGCCTTCCTCCTGAAAAACGAAAAAAAACTTTTTCTCGAATTCCACGTAGCATTCATCTTTACCCTGGAGCCATTCTCTAAGCCTCTCAAGATTCTGAGCCGTAATCCGTTCGAGGAGTTGACTATCCAGATTGAAGCTGAAGATGAATTTCTTCCGTTCTACTGCAGCCTCGCCGCCCACGATGCCGAAGCGCCTGATGCCGAGTTCGGGAGCGATGTTGTCCCTTAAGTAAGAAAGCACAGTCTGGATGTTCAGGCTCTCGACGAAAATCCCATGCAGTTTGTTGATAATGGAGTAGTTTCTGTAGAAAAGGTCACTCACTTATTTTGCCCTCATCTCTCATGCGGTTGAGCGCCTCCCGGGCGGAGTCGCGGTAACTTTCCTGCGGAAAGGTGTTGATAACGTATTTATACTCTGCGCTCGCTTTGAGGTAATCCCGGTATTCCACCTCATAAATCCTGGCGATTTCCAGGGCTGCCTGGCCGGCGGAATCGCTCGATTCATTCAAGTCGATGAATTTTTGATAGGTCTTGATGGCTTTGTCAAAATCCTTGAGCTTGTTGTGATAGATTTCCGCCTGATCAAGCAGGCTTTTCTTTCCCTCTTCTGTGAGAGCGAATCTGTCGGAAAGTTCAGACAAAGACTCAAGCGCCCGCTCGTAATTCTGCATATAATTTTCATACAGGTCAGAAAGCAGTTTCAACCCGTTCAGCGAGGAATTCTGGTCTGAATATGCCATCAGATAATTTTTAAGATGTTTTTCGGCTCTCTGGTAATCCTTGGTTCTGTCTCTGGCTGCTTCAGCGATCCTGATCTCCAAGTCCGGCGGCCAGTCAGTCCGCGAATAATCCCGGGTGATCCCTTCCATTTCGTTAACTCCATTCTGATCCTCTCCGATGTCGAGATAAATCTGCGCTATCTTGAGGCGGGTCTCGGCCCCTGCTCTGGTGTTCAGGAGTTCTTTCTCGGATTCGCGCAGTTTCTTGATTTCATCGTAATAGGATTCGAGTTCTTCCTTGGGAATAATTTTCCTGGCTCTGGGTTTTTCAGTGACTTCCTCGCTGGCTAATTTTACGACCCTGAATTCCTCCCATTCACGGGGTTTGTAAAGATCAGGATAATAACGGATGAACTTGAGCCGGGCATCGTCTGCCAGCTGCTGGTTGGAAAGGCGGAGGGCAGCGATGCGGGCGATCTCTTTCTGTGCTGTCACAGCACTTCTGTTTTGATGGAACTGGACTACGATCTGACGCAGGAATTGAATCGCCTGCTCAAAGTTTCCAGCTTTTTCTGTCAGAACAGCGGCTTTCTGCAGCACAGGAATCACGATTTCCCCATTGCTCGGATCCTTGTATTGCGAGAGGAATTTCTGGATGTATTCAAGGGATTTGGAAGGATCGACCGATTCCCAGATTCCTGCGGCTTCAAGATCCAGCAGCGGTCCGGATCCGGCACCCAGTCGCCGGTATTTTTCCTCAAGTTCCGCTGTGGCGATTTCCGCTTCCCAGCGTTTTGAGAGTTTTTCGCCGTCTTTTTCGAGACCGCCTGTGGCCAGATCTTTTTTCAGAAGCTGCAGAGCCGAATCTTTGTTTCCGGATCGATAGAGACAGACAGCGGACAGATAACTGATCCGCGCCGCACTGCTGGTATCTTTCAGACGATTGAGGAGATTGAGCAGGATGTCGTATGACCTGAAAAAAGTTTCAGCTGCGATCAGCTCGTCCAGCTTTGCAAGGAGCTTCTGGCGGAATTCGGTGTTCAATCCGCAATCCAGGGCTGACTGGGCTTCCAGCACTGCCTCGTCCGGGTCTTCCTGCCAGTATGACTGGCTGAGGAGATAATGGCAGCGGGCCCTGGCATTTGTTTCCAGTGTATCCAGTTCCTGTGTCAGGAAATCCCGCAAAGTTGCCACATCCACCAGTTCGGCCATTTTTTCCACCAGATCCAGAGTTTCCAGTTCGGCTGTATGCTTTGCAATCTGGGCTGCAGCGAAATGAAAAGCTCTAGGATAGTCTTCAAGAGGGTCCTGGCATTTCTTAATAATTTCCAGGAATTTTCCTTCCGCCTCGAGCGTATCAAGTGATGCCCTTACATCAAAACGGGATTTCCACTGCGACAGTTCTTTGGGAATGGCAAAGGCGGACTGGGTCGACAAGGTGCTGTACAGCTTCTCGAATTCGGCTCCCCTGCCTGCAGTGTAATATGCCCTCAATTTCTCCAGCTGGATCTTGTCGCGGAAAGGGGAGGAGCCAGGAGTGGTATTCAATACGATGTCAAGATAGGAAACTCCGGAGTCGATGTCGTTGAGATCGTCTATATACAGCCTGGCGATCCTGTGATTGATTTCAGTTTCGAATTCATTTCCCGGATTGGTGGCCTGGAATTCACGGTACTGATGAATCAGTTTTTTTACATCGAGCTTTGTAAGCCTGTTTCCTGCTTCCCTTGATTCAGCTGCTGCAGGGAATCCAGAGACAAGAAGGTTGTAATACTTTGCCGCGCTGTCGTAATCCTGATAAAAATCTTCGTAGATTATCGCTGTTTTAAGGTAATAGGCAGGAATTTCCGGGCTGTTGAGGTTGAAATCGATGAAGTGCAGGTACTCGTTGAGTTTTTCCCCTTCCGCAAGTATTGCTATGCGGTCGCTGATATCTTTGATTTCTGTCGATGACACTTCGACGGACGTCAGCAGGGCTTCTTCATACTCAGTTTTAGCCGCATAAAAATCCGAGAAGAAAAGGTCGAGAATTTTGCCCTTTTCCCTGTGGACCTTGAATTTTTCCGCGCTGGTCAGCTGCTCTGCTTCCAGAAGATCGAAATATTCGACTGCTTTACGGTAATCCTGGTTTTCCAGACTTGTTTTGGAGAGCTGCCAGAGAATCGGCTTGCGGTCTGCCGGATTGGCTGAGAGGATTTGCAAGAGAAGCAGTCTGGATTTTTCAGCATATTCAGGATGCTGTCCAAGCAGAATGCTTTCTATGCCCAGCAGCTCCAGTTTCCTGGACTGATGGTCTGCGGAAACCTTTTCTACCAGAACGTCGATTCTACCGGTGTCGTCGGTTTTCAGCATCAGATCGGAAAATCTGCGGAAAGCGTCCGTGAAAGCCGGGAAGTCAGGGTAGCTGGTCAGTACCAGAGCCATCAGATCGCCGGCTTCCTTGGTGTCATGAGCAGCCAGATAGGATTCGGAAGCTTTCAGAAGGTATTGCGGACGATCCTCAGGGTTGGAACGATCAGCATATTTTTTCAGATATTCTGCTTCTTTCCCGAAATTTTCCCGCTCCCGATAGAAGTTGGCAAGTTCAAGGTATGAGCCGGTTGTCTGGGAGGCATCTTCCATCCGGCCGAGTTTGTCGTCACGTGTTATTTCATCACTGACAAAGGACGAGACTGCCGGACAGCGCAATTTTTCGGAGATTTCCTTGAGAGCCGCTTTATCCTGCTTTTTAACCAGGGACTGGAAGAAAGCCGCTTCTATGGTGTCGGGAATGTAGCTCGAAAGATTAGGCCAGCTCTGAATTTTAGTCTTTCCGGCGAGATCTATGCAGAGGGAACTGAAGCGCAGTTTGTCTGAATCACCGCTTTTCTGCCTGATTTCCGAAAGAATCGTCCGGCAATTCTGATAATCTTTCAGGTCGTCTCGATAGGCAGAGAAGATTTCCCAGCGGAGCTCACTGATCCGGTCCTTTAATTCATCCTTCTGTTTCTGCTCAAGCCTGACAATGTTCTGTCTCAGAAACTGCACCAGCTGGCTGTTCTGATGCTGCAGGCGGTAAATGCTGCAGATTTTCAGGAAAATGTCATGCTCGGTCGTGAAGTCCTTCATGTAATATATCTTCTCGTAGTATTCAATGGCTTTATCATATTCGCCGAGTTCTTCATGATTCTGAGCCAGCTTCAGCATGACTTCCCGCTGGTCTGTCCGGTTGCCCTGAATGGCATTCTGGCCGGAGCTGATTTCTTCACGGCTGCCGATTTCGAGATAATGCTGGTAAGCTTCGTCAAAATAGTCGCTCATTACGTTTTTTGTGATCAGTTCCTGATAGATGGATTTGGCGCCGTTGAAGTCCTTGAGCTTCTGTTCAAGCAGCAGTGCCAGGTTGAATCTGACTCTGGCCTTGACGATTGATTCAGGCATCAGAGACAGGCCTTTGCGGTAAATTTTTTCAGCTTCCCTGTAATTTTCATGCACCTGCACCAGTATATTGGCCAGGCTCAGCACAGCGTCATCCAGGAAGATGCTGTCCGGGTATTTATCGAGGATAAGATAATAGCACTCCAGTGCCTTCTGATAATCCAGCAGGAAAACCTCATAGATTTTTCCGATTTTGTATTTGCAATAATCGGGATGGAAAGGGGATTCCTTCAAATACTGATTGAGCATCTCGAGGGCACCCTTGTAGTCCGAAAATCCCGAAGACAGTATATCTGCGATCCTGAGACGTGCGTCGCCCGATTCAGGAGAAGCCGGATATTTTTCCACCAGTTCCCGGTAAATTTTCAGAGCCCGGTCATTGTCACGAGTCTCGTAAACCTTTAAAGCTTCATGCAGAAGCCGGTTCGGTCCCTGCTGCGCAAGCCTTTTTTCCGACAAAGTCCCGATTTCCGAATAGAATGGGTCGACTGACACGCGCAGTTCGTGATAGATTCCCAGGACTTCAGGACTGGAGCTTTGCCCGCGGGATTCCAGCAGCAGGGCCAGGCGGTATTTTGCCTGCAGATACAGTTCGTCGTGCTTCCCGAGTAATGCAATCAGGGAGCGGATGGATTTCTCGGCCTGGGCCTGGTCTTTGAGAAAATAAAAATAGATCAGGCTTTCCAGGTAGATAGCGTCGAATTTGAATTCCCGGGTTTCCTTCAGTTCTGAAATAAAATCCAAAGCCGTGAAATACTGTGACTCGTGAAATGTTTTGAGATAAGCAGTGAGCAGGGCTGCTTTGGGGTAGTCCAGGCTGGATCTGGGGATTTTTTGAAGAATCTTGAGAGCTTCAGGGAATTTATTCAGTTCAAATCCGTAAATCAAGGCCTGATTCAGCAGACCCCATGTGTAATATGGTGATTTCAGCGGGATTTTATCGATCGAAGTCAAGACTTCATATGCCCCAAAGAGATTGTACCCTTTCCGGAATCCGGTAAGATGTTTTATCTCTTCCCGGTTTTCAGGAAATTTTTTCAGAGCTGAACGATAGAAACTTACGATTTCAGGGAATGTCACCATCTGCAGCATGTAAAAATCAGCTTTGATTTTGAGGGCTGTTTCGTATTCCGGATTTTCCTTGTATTCATTAAGGAACTGATTGATATGCCTGGTAAAGTCCTCGATTTTCTTCTGCATCAGTTCCACTCTGGCTTTGCCGAGCAGAGCCCGGCCGTTCAAGGTTTTATCAGAGCTGCTGTCAAAGAGGATCTGATCAAAAAGCCTGCCTGCCTTACTCAGTTCGCCGTTGTAATATGCAAGCAATCCCCGCCAGTAGTAAAGCTCCCGCTGATTTTTGACATTCTCGATGCCGCATCTGATCCGTTTCCCTTCTTCGGCAGGAATCCGCTCCAGTTTTTCCTTGAGCTTTTCAACTTTCAATTCAGAGCTGTCCAGGATTTCGACTGTGTCCGCGATTTCTCCAGTGTTCGTGGTTTCAAGTGTGCCCGTGATTTCGCTTATCGGCAGCTGAATCGTGATTTTAACCTCTGAGGTATCAGCAAATGAAGCAGCTGGGAGCAACAAAAAGAAAAAGAAAAAGAAGGCCTGAAGCGAGAGAGTTCGTCTTTTTACTTTCAGCCTTTTACCTATAACCGTCCTCATAGACTGATTACCCGCTTGACCTGATTGAAAACCTGGATAATGTCTGCCATGTTCACAATTTTACCTGTCCGTATCCGTTTGGTCAGATCATATGCTTCCAGTGAAGTGCGGCAGCAGAGTATCTTCAATCCTTCGGATTCAAGTTCCTGAAGCATCTGAAGAATCGGGGAACCTTCTGTGACCAGTTTTACTGCTCCTGAGATGAAAATGAGATACTGGGGTTTGAGAAAGGACGCCAGCAGGTCGAAGAAAAAGCTGCAGAGCAGGGTGTCGCCAAGTGCTTCAGGAGTATCCCCGATGTACGGGGTTTTAAAAAGATAGGCTTCGTTCTGAAGGTTTTCCTCTGGCAGCCAAAGATCGCGGTCCAGGCTGGAGTTGATCTTGACATAAAAGCCCCGCTCCCGCTCACGGATCACAGTAGTGAACCCCAGGCCGGAAAGCCGCAGTTCAAGAGTTCTGGCTGAGCGCTGGTCAGTGACTACGAATCCCTGGTAAATTCCGGAATCAAGGCATTTTTTCAGAAAGGTGTCATCGCCGGGAAGCTGTTCGAGACGCAGAAAACTCATATATATAGAGCCTGTATTTTCAGTTCAAATCCGGCGGATCTGCTGATCAGACAAACATCAGCTCCGCCTGAATTATGGTTTTCAGATATAATATCAGTATGGAGATTGGATTTCAATAGAATGGCACGAAATCATCCGCTCAGTCGCGCCCTGATCGCCGCGAAAACCGGGAACTCGCTGGTCATTTCAAAAGCCTTGGGATTGATTTTTTCACCCAGCTGATCAGGCTGAGGCTCCAGCAGTTTCTCCAGCACAAATCCGCAATCGTTCAGTCCTGTGGTAATTTCTTCGAAAGTGTGATGAAAAGAGGGAATAGTCCGGCCAAGCATTTTCCAGGAGTATTCCCTGTGATCGAAGTAATTGCCTGGCACGAATTTTTTCCCGTTTTTCAGCTCCATTATTTCGTGTACAGGGTGATGAAACGAAAACACGAATGCTCCGTTTTTTTTCAGCACCCGGGCCGCTTCAGAGAAGAAAGGCCGCAGGTCCTTGAAATAATGCATCAGCAGGCTTGCTGCGACCAGATCGAAGGCTGATCTTTTCAGGGGCAGGGAAGAGGCGTCAGCCAGGATAAACCTGGAGTCAGGGTTCTCTGATCTCGCGATTGAGAGCAGCTTTTCAGACAGGTCTACGCCTGTCACTCTGGCTCCCATGCTGGTCATTTCTTTAGAAAATACCCCTGAAGCGCAGCCGAGTTCCAGCACTTTCAGGCCTGACAAATCCGGCCCTGTCAACTGCTTCATGGCAGGTATATCAATGAAAATATTCCAGAACCCGCACTCAGGATCATGCCGCTTGCGGTGATAGTCATTGCCAAGGCTGTCATAAGCTTCACGGATGCGTTTGATGTTTCTATTTTCCCAGCTGATTCTTGTATTTGTCGTAAACCTTGTTCTTTGTCTCGTCGTCCACCCGGTAGGCCTTAAACGGGCTGAACGAGGGCTTGAAATTCGCTTCCATCCATTTCCAGTATTCGGTCTTGTCTGCATACATGTCGCAGCGGTGCTTGGGCGTGCCGTTGAAGTCGTCTGCCCCGCCTGTGTCGTGCGCGAACCAGTAACCGTCGTGGGTTTGCCCGTTTGGAAGCTTCAGACCGCGGGATTCTGGGATGAAATACACGCCTTTATACGGCATTTCATTGCGGTTGACGGCCAGGGTGTGGAACGGGACTACCCAGTAACCGGTGCAGGTGATGCCCAGGCAGCCCTGGGGAGCAACCTGGAATCGCTTGTTGGAGACAAAGGAGCAGGTGCGTCCGTCCTTGATGATTCCGCTGCCTTCCATGCAGAGGGCTGCGAAAAATCTGCCGCTGGTGGTGGCTATCTTTTTGCCTTCAGGAGTCAGGATGTCCTTGCGTTCAGAACCATTGTAATTATTCCCATACAGGCTGCCTGAAGTCGGGAACCCTTCTTCACGCTCAGTGAAATAATAAGTCGGCTTCTGATCATCGATTCTAGTGAAAGCCGAAAGATCAGGCGGGATGTCGATCTCGTCAGGTGCGACCGGGTTGTCGTCATTGACAGGGACAGTCGGAGTGTAATCAAGGGTGACCAGATTTACATGGATATAACCCTTGCGCCCGTCAGGGATGATTAGATTGAACCATTTCCCGCTCTCGCCGATCACAGTGACTCCTGTGCCGTTCGGCAGTGCCGTGATCTTTGAATAGGAGGTGCCTGGACCGGTTCTGACATTGGCTCCGCTGGGAGTGGTGATAAATCCCTTGTGGGTGGCACCCGCATTCAGCCCAGAGGAGGAAATCCTGACCAGGTCTTTGTGGATATAGCCGGTTCGTCCGTCTGCGATCTTTGCCTGCAGCCAGTCGCCCTGGCCTGAGATGATAGTGATTCCTGTAAAATAATCCAAAGTGCAGATTATCTCAAAATTCATTCCAGGTCCCAGGCGGAAATTGGCGCCATGCGTGATCACCCTTCCCTGGACAGGAGAGCTCAGATCAAGGCTTTTCGGTTCCAGGAAAGATTTGGCTGTCAATGCCACAGGTTCGAATCTCAGAAACATGGAATGGACATAGCCCTGCAGGCCGTCCTGGTCCTGAACGAGAAACCAGTTGTTTGAAGACGAGATGATGCTGACCGCAGTATCTTTTCCGATCACAGCAGCTGCTGTGCCGGTCAGATCCGGCTGATCAAGCAGCGCCACATCTGAAACAATCCAGGCTGAAATCTTAGCGTTGCTCAGATTGCAATCCGCGGCCTTTTCAGTTCCTCTGGCAATCCGCTTGTCAAGCCGGGAATTGAGTCTGCTGAACGCCTTGTCGCGGAAAATATCCTTGAAATAAACCGCTCTGGAAACTTCCATGGAATCGCAGATATAGCCTAAGGCGATTGAGCGGATATCGTCATCATCGCTGAGCAGATTCTCGATCTCTCTTCTGGCTGCATCTTCCTTTGCGAGCAGTTCGCTGAGCCCTGCATCCTGGTCAGGCTGGGTGGTGAGGAAGCGCTGGTATACGGTTCTGTTCTCGACAGCGTCGGCATACTGGTTGAGTGCGTCCAGAACGCCTCTCGCCTGAACCGGCTGGAATAAAACGCAGATTAAGGCAAGAATCAGAATCTTTTGCATACTCCCCCCAAACCCTTGATACGTTAATTATATTTAAAAATCCGATATTTTCAATGAAAATTCAATGAAGAGATGGAAATGTCTCTGTCTTCTTTTATCCTGTAACAATAGTTTTGCGGAATATTTTCCGAAAAACAGCGGGATCTGAATATAATTCGAAAAAGTAATTTTTATGAAATTCAGTTGATTGAGGAGGATTTCTTTGAAGAACTTAGCGGCGTTACTTTTCTTTTTACTTACAGGTGCAGGCCTTGTTCAATGCGCTGTTTCAGGAGGCATTGGTCAGGCAATTTCCAGGGAGTCGGCTGAATATCAGAAAGGCTATCAGGAAGGATTGTATAAAGGCCAGGCCGAAGGACGCGATGCCGGATACACTGCAGGGCAGGCTGCAGGCGACAGGCAGGGGAACACGGACGGCTGCAATGCAGGTTACAATGCCGGTTACAACAAGGGAAATACCCAGGGCACAAGCGCGGGTTATGCCCAGGGCATTCAGGTGGGTGCAGAGGAAGGCAGGAAGGAAGGCATTAAAGACGGGATCGAAGCAGCCAAAAATCGATGTTACAAGGAAGGCTATGCTGAAGGTTATAAGACAGGATATGCGGAAGGTTACGAGGAAGGCAGCCATTCCAATGCTTTTGACCTGGGTTATAAAAAAGGCCTGGAAGACGCCCAGAAAATAGAAACAGAAAAAGGGCTCAAGGCCGGCTACAAGGCCGGTTTTGCCGAACGGGAAAAAGAGATCAGGGACAAGTTTTTTGAAGAAAACGGCACCAAACTGGAAACATCCTCTGCCGCAACTGATGGGAGGAGCGAAAACCTTGAACTGAAAATGCTTAGAAATACCCGCACCCAGGCTGAGCGGGACGATTATGCAAACGGCTACAGCGCAGGTTACAGCGCAGGTTACAAGCCCGCATATGACAGCTCTTTCCAGGATACCTACAATTCAGCCTACAGACGAGCCTATGACATCGGATACAACAACGGATACGATACAGGCTACAGGGAAGGATACAAGCATGGTGAGAGTGATGGATACACGTCAGGATATCATGTGGCCTTTGATGAGGAATACGAAAAATATTACAACATAGAGGCCAAGAAGGATTACCCTGAAAAAAGGGAGCAGGGAAAAAAAGACGGACTGAAAACCGGACATGAAAAAGGGTACAAAGCTGCCTATGACAAGCTCTATCATGAAGGCTACGACAAGGGTTATCAGGAAATAGCCCAGGCCTGCTATGACAAGGCTTTTGCGCAGGGCAGACTCGAAGGCATTGAAAAAGTTCAGAAATTCTATGATGAAAACGCAGTGCTGGAGCTTTTAAGTGCCACTGTCCGCGACAGCAACAATGACGGAGTATTCGGTAACGGGGAAAAAATAACCCTTAAGGCAAAGATCGCCAATTTCGGATTTCAGGATTCAAAGGCCATAAAAGTTGAGATATTCTGCACTGAAATGGAGCTGGACATGGTTGATTCAGTCAGCATGAGCCCTGTCAAAGCCAGGAAATACGGGAGCGTCAGCAGTGCAATCGGCGATGTTGACATCACTTTTGAAAACGATAATTTAGGGGAATTCGAACTGACCTTCATTCATAATGGAAAAGGTATCGTCTCCAAGAGCTTCAGCATATCTCTACAACCCAAGGGGGCTTCAGATGAAGAATCCATCAGCCCCGAACTCAGCGGGAAATTTCAGAAGCTTCTCAAGGCCGGCAGCATGATGGCACAGGCACTGGAAATTGCTGAAGCCGCGAGAGTAACTGTTCCACAGGACGCCATGATCGGGTATAACTATCTGAAGGCAGCCTGCGATCAGGAAATGTTAAAAAACAATCCCGGTCAGGTAATGCATTGCATGGATCTGGCAGTAGATAAAATCCGGAATTCTCTAAATGATGCTCCACCGGAAATTCAACAGATTTTATCGCAAACTCTGCAGGAACTCAGCAATTTATAGAAGTTGAGAAAAAGATTGAAAAGCTTGGTCAGATAAGTTTTTCAATCTTTTTTATTATTTCTTCAGGCTGACAAGGTTTAATCTGGAAATCTGAGACCCCCAGTTGAGCTGCGTGTTCCCTAACAGTTTCAAATGGCAGGGCAGAGACTAATATTACAGGGATCGACATGGTGGCAGACGACAGTCTCAATTTTTCATGAACCGTATAAACGCCTCCTGCCGGCATTTTAATGTCAAGGAGGATCAGATCCGGTTTTTCTTTGTGTGCCAAGGCAACACTTTGGATGCTGTCTGCTGCTATCACAACTTCATACCCTTCGGATTTCAGTTTGGCCATGATCAGTCTCGCAAAATCCAGGTCATCGTCGCAGACCAATATTTTTTTTGGCATTAAAGATCCCCCTGATTTGGATATCCTGAAAATCATCCTATTGAACATTGAGGCTTGTGTCAACCATATAATTCCTTCGGATTGAATCCAAAATCAAAGGGGTTTATAATTCCGGCATGCGCGGTAAACTTTTGTTTCTGTTGCCATTGTTTGTTTTTTTCCTAATCGGTTGTGGCGAAAACGGATCCGGTGTCACAAAAACCTTTAAACTGCCTGTTCCATCAGGCACTCCGGAAACAATCGTGGAAGACGTGGAATCAGTTGATTACGGCGATACGATCGTCTATCACCTTGATTCTGACGCCTTGAGCCTGAATCCGCTGCTCTGCGACGATATCTATTCCAGAGAGATTGTGCGCTGGATTTTCAACGGTCTTGTCACACCGGATGAGCATTTGAAACTTAAGCCGGATCTTGCTGAAACTTTTGAAGTAGCAGCAGACGGGAAATCTGCGACCTTCCATCTGAGAAAAGGGGTGAAATGGCATGACGGCGAGGAATTCACAGCTGAAGATGTTGTTTTCACCTATCAGACTATCATCGATCCAGGCACCAGATCCAGGCTGCGCTTCGATTTTTCCATGATCGACACGATAGAAACTGCAGACAAATATACGCTGACAGTGAAATATTCCAAACCATATGCTGACGCTTTGAACATCTGGGCGAACTGTATTGTGTCGAGACATGCCTTTGAAAACAAGGGCTTGGACCCGAACCTCCAGCCGGTCGGGACAGGACCCTACCGATTTGTGGAATGGCTTCCCCATGATCATCTCCTGCTTGAAGCCAACAAAGATTATTTCCGGGGACGTCCGTTCGTGGACCATTACATGTTCAAATACATGGCTGATTTCACCCAGGCTTTCCAGATGCTGAAGAGGGGTGAGCTGGACCTGATGTTCCTGACAGCCGATCAATACCTGAAGCAGGCTTCAGACCGCGAATTCATGAACAGGTTCACCATCTATCTGTATAACTCCTATTACACCATCGTCAGCTACAATCTGCGCAATCCTCTTTTTCAGAGTTCAAAAGTTCGCAAGGCTCTGACCATGGCAATGGACCGCCAGTCAATCGTGGATGAAGTCTTCAAGGGCTACGCATATGTTCCGGCCAGACCTTTTGTTCCACCATATCTGAAATTCGAGAAAAAGCTTGATTCATGGCCCTATTCTCCTTCTACAGCAAAGATTCTTTTTGAATCCGAGGGATGGCGCGATACTGACGGGGACGGAATCCTGGATAAAAACGGGCAGAAATTCGAGTTTGACATGATCGCTGTACACGGCAACAAGAATCGGGAACTGGCATCCCAGATCATTGAAAAAAGCCTCAAGGATAACGGTGTGCTTGCTCATATCCATTTTATAGAACTGGGTGAGTTTATGAGATCACTCTACATTGGGCAGTTTTCCGGATTGCTGGTAGGCCTGATGCTGTCTGATGACCCTTACCAGTATTTCCATTCCTCCCAGATTTTTGATCTCAAAACAGGAAACACCGGGCTGAATCTGATCGCTTATCACAACCCGGAAGTTGACGAACTCCTAGACAGGATCCGCACTGAACTCGACCCTGCAGCAAGGATGAACCTTCTGCAGCGCTTCCATGAAATCATCCAGGAAGACCAGCCCGGGACATTTCTTTACTCAGATATGACAATCCTGGCTGTCAGCAAACGGATCCGCGGGATCAAATCCGCACCTGACTGGATTTTCCATGACCTTGAAAGCTGGTATGTGCCGAAGAAACTCCAGAAATACGGAGAGATAACCCACTGATCCCCGGATTCCAGAGATGAGAACCTGATCTCCTTGAATTTCCCCCTGATCTGAGCTATCATTATATAGAGGGGAAGTCCAGATTGAGGGGGAAAGTATGAAGGGTATTTCAATTTTGGTTCTGCTCATATTTCTGATTCAGCCGATTCCACTATTTGCTGCTCACCCCAACGACAACCCTGTTCACCCCATTTCCCCGGTCCAGCCGAACATGCCCAATCAGACCTGGTACAACCCCAATGTTCCGATCAATCTGAATTACGACCATTCCAAGAAAATCAGTTCAGTGGACGTGCTCTGGAATGATTCCAACGGCACTGCGCTAGGATCTCTCTATATCAACAATGGCGGGACCACCGATGTTCTGATCGCTTCCCATGAAGTGGGAAATGTGGAAAATGTCAATTTCGATCTGGGAACCAATCAGCAGCCGACCAACATTTACATTCTCTTTGCCCGCGATTCAGCCCAGCTTCTGTCTTATACGATCAACTATGTCAGCACAGGCGGGACAGTCCTGTATATCAATTTCAATACTTCCCGTTATGTCAATACTGTGGTAGTCCGCTGGCGCACTGCGGCAACAGGCAGTCATTCAGGCACGCTCTATGTTGACAACGTTGCCAAGGATACTCACACTCTGACCAACAACGGCGTCCAGACCGCAGTGTTCGAAGTTTACGCATTTGCCTACAACATGTATCTGCAGCTCTCTGATACTACGATCCAGATCGTGAATTATGAGGTCACCTATAATATGTACTATTATAACAATACAGTGGATTATTACCCCACAGACCCCAACAACAATAACTCCAACTGGTTCCTGGTAAACGATGTTGCCTATATCAATGTCTCCGCAAACCGCGTTGTCCAGTATGTCTCCATCCGCTGGAGCGATTATGGCGGAAATACCTGGGGAAGACTGTCCGACGCAGCAGGAAATATTTACTATCCCGACCTGTGGGTACCTGATAACGGCGCCGGCAGCTGGGACTCCTGGACAGTCAACCGCTCCACATCCTGGTTCGCGATCCAGGTGTTTAACAACAGCGCCCAGATCTTTCAGGTGCGCGTCACCTACTCGGATTATTGGAATCCATATCCATCCGATATCCCGTTTCCAGATTCCTATCCCCATCCGGGTGTAATTACTACTGTGGTCGTTCATCCGCTCAATCCTGCCAACAATACTTCTGTGTTCAATACCGGTGAAGTTGTTACACTCAATACAGACAGCAGCCGTTACATTTCCTACGTCACTGTGAACTGGGCAGACTATGGCGGCGGTGCCACAGGCACAATGACCGATGCTGCGGGGAATAATTATGGGTCCAAGGATGTTGGTGATCAAAATGATACAGATACCTGGAGTAACATAAACCGCACCACCAACAAACTCATGATTACGATGAGCGGAAATAATGCCCAGTTTATCAGCGTGACCATCGCATACGGACCGGCTCCATTACCGACCCACGAAGTTGTGATCCCGAACAACCAGGTGGTGAATCCTTCGTCTCCTACTCATCCTAACGGGTATTAAGAGCGGATCTGCATCAGAATCGCGAATTGGTCCATTCCCATGTATCTTTTTATTTCCCGTGATAAGCGATGTAAATAATTGCCATGATCGCGTCAAATCCGATTTTGAAATCGTCATGAATGAATTCGACTGTAGAGCCGTCAAGACGCCTGACGCCCGGCATCAAAGCTGCAACATCAGCCATCGCGGTATTGATGAAAGTGATCTTCATACGCACAGGTGGATGGAATTTGAAAACAGGATATGCAGAAGATCCATGTTTTAAAACATTAATTACAGCGGCCTGAGTTTCCCTGCGTACGACATTTATAGGTCGGTTTTTGGCTGCAAAACGCGAAACTGCGCTCTTGGTGACGATGAAATCCGCTTTGCCGAGTCCGGAGTCTGTGAGCTGACGCTTCAGCGAGGAGTCGCCTGTGATCAGGGTGACAGGAACACCGTAGCAACCGGCATAGGCGGCGTTGATCAGAGCTTCGTTGACTTCCATGCCGTTGATTTCAAAACGGTGTATGCAGGAAGAAGAATATGTATGATCCATGTTGGAGTTGATCAGCCCTTTTCCACCGTGGTATCCGATCAGGAATACCATGGAAAATTCACTGGAAAATGCCGGCATCATATACTGAGGCCTGGGGCCTCCTGAAATCAGATGCAGCCTGTCGTCAATGGCAGAAAATTCATAGGAAATGCTGTCACCTGCGGAATGTGAATCAGCCACTACAATCTCATCGATTGACGGGTTGGCAAAGCTTTCATGGATACCCCTGATCACTGATTCCAGATGCATTGACATGCATTTCCGCACTTCGCTCCTGAAATCCTTTTCCTGGACCCAGTTGAAAGTTCCTGGTATGCCTTCCATATCAATGGATATATAGATCTTCATCAATCCTCCAGATACTTTTCATCAATTTTATCAGTCCGGATTCCGGAATTCAATTCAGTTTTCAAGCCGCTCCAGTGAGATGCGCTTCAAGTCCCGGTTTACGCTCAGTATTTTCACTCTGACTCTGTCGCCGACAGAAACGATTTCTGAAGGGTTTTTGACGAATTTTCTGGCGAGCTTGGAAATGTGCACAAGGCCGTCCTGATGGACACCTATGTCCACAAAAGCTCCAAAATTAGTCACATTTGTCACAACTCCATCCAGGATCATGCCATCTTTCAAATCTGAGATGGAGTTGAGGTCTGCGGAAAAATCCATGCTCTTGAATTCAGCCCGCGGGTCGAGACCGGGCTTTTTCAGTTCTCTCAAAATGTCCGTAAGCGTCAGCAGGCCGAATTCAGCTGAGATGTACCGGTTCAGATCGATTTTACCGGAAATATCCCGCCCGATCAGGTCGGTTTCGGAAAAACCAAGGTCTGCCGCCATAGTCTTCACCAGATGATAGGTTTCAGGGTGAATCGCTGAATTGTCGAGCGGATTTTCGGATGAGTGAATCCGTAAAAATCCTGCACACTGTTCAAAGGCTTTCGGGCCGAGCTTGGGAACTTTCAACAAAGACTTGCGTGATAAAAACGGTCCATTTTCTGATCTGAATTTAACGATGTTTCCGGCCAGGGCCGGCCCGATCCCTGACACGAATTTTAAAAGTTCCATTGATGCAGTATTCAGCTGCACTCCCACATGATTCACACACGACTCAACCGTTGTTTCCAGGGAACTCTTCAGCTCTTTCTGATTGACATCGTGCTGATATTGCCCGACACCGATCGCTTTGGGATCGATCTTCACGAGTTCTGAGAGAGGATCCTGCAGCCTTCTCGCGATGCTGATCGCGCCTCTGACTGTGACATCCAGATCAGGGAATTCCTGGATGGCGAGTAGAGAGGCAGAATAGACCGAAGCCCCGGCTTCGCTCACTACCACTGACTTCACAGTCAGGCCAGTCCGCTTGATCAATTCCCGAACAAACTGGTCGGTTTCCCTGGAGGCTGTGCCATTGCCGATAGCGATCAGCTGTACTCCATACTTTTGAATGATGTCTGAAAGAGATTTTTCTGCTTCAACTTTCCTGTTGTGAGGCTCAAGCGGGAAAATGGCCTGCTGAAACTGGAAATTTCCTTGAGCATCGATCACAGCGAGTTTGCAGCCTGTCCTGAATCCCGGGTCTACTCCCAGGATTACTTTCTGGCCTGCAGGAGCGGAAAGCAGAAGATTCCTCAGGTTGGAAGAAAATACCTGGATGGCTTCCTGCTCTGCCTGATCAAGTTTCAGGTTGAATACTTCTGATTCCACGGCAGGGAAGAGCAAGCGCTTGAGACAGTCTTCGATCGCGGATTTAAGTTCAGGATAAAACAGGAAAGAATGATTTCTGACCAGACTTTTTTCCAGAATCGCGACGGCTTGTACCTCATCCACAGTGATTTTCCAGGAAAGCACTTCCTCTGCTTCGCCGCGCCTGATGGCGAGCAGCCTGTGTGACGGGGATTTCTGGACAGGCTCGCTGAAATCGTAATAATCCTGGAATTTGGAAGGTTTTTCTTTCCAGTCTTTTTTCACGTTTGAGCAGATCCGGCCTGTATTGAGTGTCAGGTCGCGGATCGATTGCCTGATACTGCCTGTCTCAGAGATTCTCTCGGCAATAATGTCCAAGGCTCCGGCAATGGCTTCCTCGTATGAATTCACGCCCAGTTCGGGCTTGATGAATTTTGCCACGATCTCAGTCTTGCTGCCGTTCAGATTCAGCTGCAGAAAGATGATCTCAGCCAGCCCTTCCAAGCCTTTTTCCCTGGCAATGGCTGCTCTGGTACGTTTTTTCGGCTTAAAAGGAAGGTAAATATCTTCCAGCAGATTCTTGTCAGTGCAGAGAAGGATTTTAGCAGACAGCTCATCTGTCAGTTTCCCCTGTTCCTGGATGGTTTTGAGTATGGTTTCCTTGCGTTTTTCCAGCTCGTGGTAATGGGCAAGCCTCTCAGAGATGGAGCGGATGGCGATCTCATCCAGCCCGCAGGTACGCTCTTTTCTATAGCGGGCGATGAAGGGGATGGTGGCCTTTTCATCCAGCAGTCCTACTACCGCGGAAACCGGCTGACTGCCGAGAGACAAATCCTGGCTGATGTTTCTGATAATGAAATCTGTTCTGTCCATGCTTACAATTTACTGGAACTATGGTGAAAGCACAAATTACGGATGGAATAGTTGAATTATTTTCCGCGCAGACGCCAGAGGCATACCGCTGCTGTCAGAAACGCTATTGAATACAGAAGGAATTGCGTGATGACAACTCCAGAAAAATATTTTAACGGTCTGATTTTGCCGGTTTTATCAAAATGCAGATAGGAAAAATTCACATCATAGGGCAGCGCGTTTTCAGGATCAGCTGGATCGTACAGCAGAAGTACTGTTGTGCTGTCGGTCAGCCTGCGCGAAAGATGAGTGTTGAAACAGCTTTGGTAAGTATGTTCGTCAGGTGTCTTGAATTCGAAAACGAATCTGCAGACTGGATCCAGGATATTAAAGCAGTATGGAGTGGGTTTGGAGGAAACGACTGTTCCTTCTGCCTGGCAGCCGTTTTTCAGGAGATACCATTCCCTGTTGCCGCATCTCAGAGCGCTGAACATGATGGAAAGTCCGAAAAATGGAAAAATCAGAATCAGGCAGGAAGCAGGCAGAGAATTCGCGCGCTGCAGATTGTAAAGGGTCGAAGCTTCTGGATGCTCTTCGAACCAGCTGACTTCCACTGTTTCGCCAATCATCCGCTCGCGATTTGTCCGATACGGCACTTCTTTATGCAGAACACCGTTTTCATCTTTAAATGTATAGCGTACAGTGAATTTCGGGTCGTCTGGTTCGCCGTTGATTCCAATCTCAGAAGTATCTGATTTTCTGCAGGAATCGAGAAACCCAACGGCAGTTCTAATCTTTTCCTTGTGGAACTTGAAGAAAGTGAAATCATCGGCACGTGCAAAAATCCAGAACAAGCAAAGTCCAAGGAAAAAGATGACTGAGCCCAGCAGGCAGTCTCCTCTGTCGAGCAGCAGTGTGATGGCTACACTAAACGGAACTTTTCGCGGTGGCTGGGAGATGTCAGAGCGGATCAGACTGTATTTTTCACGCATGAATTCTGTAACCCTCGATTTTTTCCCTCAGCCAGTCTGCGAACAGTTCGTCGCTGTAAGAATCAATGATTACGGCAACTTCCTTGACCATGCGCTTGCGGATCTTTTCCTGATGTTCTTCGACGGCGATGATTTCGCCATGCAGGAGCTTTTCATACTTCTCAACATCCTTTGCGCTGTGGATGGTCTTGATTATCCCGCAGGAAATTGCGGAGTTTCTGTCATCAGCTTCCTTTTTTGAGGCAGCCAGATTCCGCTGATCTGCTTGATAAATATCAATCATACCTGCGATATTCTCCAGATCCTGGAAATCCACCACTTCGGCAATTTTTTTGATCAGGCCCATGTCAGCAATCATGTTTTCGAATTTTCTGCAGGCAGACTCTTTCTGACTTTCGGCAAGTTTCAGATTGCCCTTGAGAAAAGTCCCCTGAGCCAGGACTTTAGTCTTTTCAAGAAAACCGCTTGCCTTTGGATCATGGGCAAGTTCCGATTGTTTTGCTTTACTGAATCTTTCGTCAGCGCTCAGCAAGTCGCTGAACTCTTCAGAATCCGAGATCTTTCCTGCTTTCACCGCTTCGATTACCGCAGCGCCAAGCCCGGCGGCATTTTTCGAAATTTCAGCTCTCGATTTTTCAAGCTTTTTCTCTTCCTGACTGTTCCTGTTCCTGATGGAGAGAATTGCGTTCATTTCTTCAATGATCCTGGTGTTGGATTTCAGATTTTCTTCTTTCCTGACTGTCAGGTTGCGATGTTCCTGTACAAGGCCGGCTATTGTCTGAGGCAGTTCCAATAACGGCATGGAGATCAGACAATCCGTAATCTGTACTGGGAAAGCATTCAGGTCGCTTTTCAGATCCTCTCTCTTCTTTAAATATTCATTTCTGTCCCTGCTGGATTTCCGCTCCAATACCAGGCTGTACTGACCGGTATTGATCCAGTTCAATAATTCGCCACATCTTAGCACTGCCCAGTTGTTTCCTGAAGCATCGTCGCCCATGAACCGCAGGGACATGCTGATCATTCCGCCGGACTGTTTTTTGAATTCACTGGCCTGGTTTCTGAAATTCTGTGGATCATCACCTTCAGAGAGATGGAGAGGAGTTCCCGATAATTTCATCAGATAGCTGACAGCCGATTCCTCGTTCTGACAGACAAGCAACCCGGCCCTGTCTGCAGTGTATTCTGCGACTGCGATCCATTTCCGGAGTAGGAGTTTTACCGTATCAGATGTCAGGGACGCCAGCCCCAGAGTGGGAAGGTCGAGCAGTCTGAGGTTTTTGATCAGTTCATTGTAGATTTGCTGCAGAAGAATATGTCTGCTGACGATATGACCCAGTTCATGGCCGAGTGAGAAGAGAAGCTCGTCTTCGGCCAAGTTTTCCAGGCAGCCTGAATTCAGCACAATGATGGAATCATCCATTGTGCCAGCAGAGAGATGGCTGATTTCTCCACCTTGTTTCAGGTACAATTCAGGGATCTTCTCGATTCCAAGAATTCCGCAGGCTGCTTCCAGGTGTTTGTAAAGACCATGCCCCGGGCTGATCCTGAAATTGCTGCCCCTGTATTTTGAGCAGATCAGCTTGAATGCACCAAGTTCAGTCACTTTTCTGGTGATAAAGTCGAGACCCGTCTTCCTGAGCGATACCAAAAGCATCCGATCAACTGGATGTTCGAATTCGACTGGATCGAGATCTTTGAGTATAGATTTCACCTGAAAATGTTATCCCAAATTGCTAAATCCTGCAATTGTGGCACTTGTAAAATTCTTATTTACACTGTATTTTGGGTAGGAATTTTGTCAGATGATGAATCACAGATTGATCCTGCTTTCAGACCGTTACATCTCACCTGTGCTGATGGATTGCGCAGTCAGGCGCGGAATTCCTGTTTTTCCTTTGAAAGAAGAGCTTGGAACGGAACTCAGCAGGAGATTCACGGGCTTGAAACTGATTTCAGAGCAGACAGCTGCTGAAATCATCCGTTCTGGTGCGAAATATTATACAAATACTGAAGATGTACTTTCAAAGATTGTTGCGGATACAACTGATCAGGTTTTAATCGATAACATCAATGTTTTTAAGGATAAATTCCGCTTCAGAGAGCTTCTGAAGCCGTTGTTTGATGATTTCCAGTATTTTCAGATTGACCCGGAAAATCCGGTTCAGGTGAAGCTGAAAATGGGAAAGGAATACATATTAAAACCTAATCGGGGGCTGTTCAGCATCGGCATCCGCAAAGCAAGAACAGGGCAGGAGCTGGAAAAAGCAGTGTCTGAAATGAAAGTAGAACTCGCCAGATACAAAGATATCGCAGAAACAGTGCTTGATACAAAAAAGCTGATACTTGAAGAATGCGTTTCTGGAATGGAATATGCCTGTGATGCTGCATTCGATCCTGATGGAAAACCTGTAATTTATTCCATCATGCAGCATCCATTTTCCAGTCCTGATGATTTCAGGGACGTGATCTATTGCACAAGCCGGGAGATCATGCGGGAAATGCTCCCAAAAGTGGCTGATCTGATGCTGAAAATTTCCCGGCTGATGGGAATCAGAAATTTCCCAGTGCATTTCGAGTTTCGAGTCTGTGACGGGGAACTTTTTCCCATCGAATTCAATCCTCTGCGTTTTGCGGCCATAGGATTGTCCGACCTGCCACATTACGCCTATGGTTTCAATTCATTCGAGCTGTATTTTGACTCGATTGCCCCTGACTGGGAAAAAATACTTGCCGGGAAAGACGAGCGGTTTTACTATTCAGTGCTGGGAGTCACTCCGCCAGGTCTGGAGGCGGCAAAGCCGAATCTCAAAGGCTTTATAAAAACATTTAAGGACTTACTGTTCTTCGAAGAATTCAATCCGCTGAAAACTCATTTTTTCTGCCTGGCTCTTGCCAGATCGGAAAAAAGGGAAGAAATGTTGAAGTATCTGGAGCTGGATTTCAATGAATTCTATCAAAAAAGCAGGGGAGATTTGTAGTCTCCCCTGCAGATGGTTAATGTAAGGTCAGAAAGCAGATCAGAAAATCCCTGTGAACAGTTCGATGATTTTCTGTGAATCTGCCTGGGTCAGTATTCCGTCCTGACCGGCTTTGATGATCAGCTGTTTCATTTCCATGAACAGCGGTTTCAGCATGGATCTGATATCTTCAGGTATGGACTTGATCACGCCGGCGACCAGTTTCAGGGCTTCGAAGTCACCTTCGTTCAGCATGATCTGGAAACGGCCGAGCAGGCTTGATTTGGCTCTGTCCTGCCTGTCAAAGGCTGCCTGAACAGTAGTAAGGTCACCGTCCCGTTCGCCGAGAGTGAGTTCGAGGTTGAGCATGGAGTTTGTCAGATCGTCCAGCAGGGAGCTGAATTTTCCAGGATCGGCTATGCCATCCTTCATTCCGAACATGCTGAGAATCTGATTGATTTCGGCCTGGGGCAGCAATCCGATCTGCACGCCCTTCAGAAGCAGCTTTTTGGCTTCTTCCAGCAGCGGTTTGACCATATTCTTGAACATGTCAGGAATCGAATTGTACATGTCAGCTACCTGCTTGAGGGCCTTCATGATCTGGTCTTTGATGGCCTGGGGGAGAAAGTCAGTGGCTGCCTTGGCCATCCCGATGAACGATTTCAGGCCGAACATTGAAAGGATGCGGTTGGCATCGGCTGTGGCGATGAATCCGGCTGCAACAGCCTGATTGAGCGCGTCCTTGCCCTGCTCCAGATACGGCTTGATCATATCACGGACAAAGCCGGGCAAAGATTTATAAAGATCAGCGGCTTTCTGGATTCCCTGGAAAACTTCTTCCTTGTATGCTGCCAGCACTTGCGGGTCTATCGAAGGAGACGGGGCTGGAGCTGGATTCGGATTGGGAGCCGGTGCGGGAGCAGGAGCAGGCTCCGGGCTTGGCGCGGGATTCGGCTCAGGATTTGGCGCGGGATTCGGCTCAGGATTTGGTGCAGGAGTCGGAGTTCCGCCTTCGAACAAGTTGATGATCTTATCAACATCTTCCTGCTTCAGAATGCCTGCTTTTGCTGCATCTCTGAGCACTCTCTTGATCTGCTCTACTACTGGCTTGATCTTTTCCTTGATGTCAGCCGGGAGCGACTGATAGATCTGGGCAGCCATCTGAATGATTTTGAAATCCCCTTCATTCAGGATGATCTGCAGTTTTTCTCCCTTGGCGCGCGGTTCATTCTTGTCGACCCCGAGCAGATCCAGGGCTTTCAGCGTATCCCCTTCCAGACTCGGAGTTTCGCCTGCAGATACGGGTGACTGATTGAAGATGAACACGAGCAGCATGAGAGCGAGAAACACCTTGACACTTACTTTCATCCCTTAGTCCTCCTTGTGGAAAATACTTATTACGGATATCACGGAGCCTTTATGCTCCAATCATAATCTTACGGTCGAAAATGGGGTTCAACAAGGAAAACTTGCGCAACAAAAATGTTACAAAGAGGCGGGCTTATTCTTTCGAGAGTTCCTCAAGAGTCGGACATGACTTCCAGAATTGTCTGATCTGATCCAGAAATTGTTTTACTTCAGCCGTCTTTCCCAGTTTAATCAGCTTCTTGGCTAAAGACAGGTCAGGACCATAAGATTCCAGTTGAGGTGAACCGGGAGTGGTGCCGGCTTTCAGGAGATATTCGCAGGCTGAGTTTGCATCTCCTTCAGCAAGTGCCGTCAGCCCTAAGTAAAGGTTTGCCTCATAGACTGCGTTTCCATAATTCCAGTCATTTTTTCCGAATGATTCTGCCAGTCCTAGGTATTCGCTGCAGAAAGCTTTGACTTCCTCTGTGCGGCAGTCAGCAAAGGCATCTTTAATGATTTTAAAAAGTCCGCAATAATGTTCATAGCGGATTGTCCCGTGAATGGGGCAGCGGATTTCCACGGTCGAGAACAGATAGGTTTCTGAGCTTGAGAGTGCTTCGCAGACCGGGAGAGCTTGGCCTGGCAAAGACTGCTTCAAGTCGGACAGCGTAATTTCGCCGGTTGCATTTTCAGACTTACGTTTGGAAAGAGCTGATTCCAGCAAACGTCTGTTGTCGCCGCAGGATTTCTGGAATATTTGATAGAGAGTCCCATGGTTTTGGCATTGCGCCCAGACAGCATTGACACGATAGCATTCATTGGTTCCCATGGAAGGGCAGACCGGAATGATTTGTCCGGGGAGCAGCGGCTTCAAGCTCTCCAGCGTAATTTCCCTGGTTGGGAACTGAGTGTGGAACAATCTGATGGCTTCACCCAGAATTTTCATGTTTTGAATACAGGCAGGCTGATCATCAAGAAATGGCGGATAATTATCCAGTAGATCACGCGTAAAATTGTCGGCCTGATCGCCTTCCAGCATTTTGCCTTCTGGAAGGTAGATCCTGAAGCAGGGTATGCCTGACAGGTTGAACTGCCTCGCTACAGGTGATTTCCAGTCGATGCCTGAGGTTTCAGCAGGCCGGTTGATGTTGACTTCAATAATGTTGACCTCAGGACTCGCGGAAGCCAGGGAATGAAGTCTGGGCAGAAGCCTCATGCAGGGACCGCAGTAATGGCTGTAAAAATCGACTATGTTCAATTTACCTTTTTTGAGATGGACGGAAAGTTCTACAGTCTGCCCGAAGGAGATCTCTGTCAGGTTGGGCAGAGGTTGTTCTGCGGCTGTGAGGAGTGATGCAAACAGCAAGAAAAAAATAAATTTCATGTTTTCTCCAAACATTGAATTAGTGTCAGGGTGTCAGGCGTTTGATAAGTTCCTGATATGACAATCTGCGGGTGGAAAGCCTTGCCATCCCTTTTTCAATCACTACCTCGGCCGGCAGGGGGCGGAGATTATAAAGAGAGGACATTGAATAGCAATAAGCTCCTGCATTCTGGATCGCCAGGATATCACCTTCCCGGATTTCAGCGATTTCCCGCTGCTTGGCGAAGAAATCTCCGCTCTCGCAGATGTTGCCTGCAATATCTGCAGCGATCAGACGGCCGGAGGGGTTGCTGAGGTTGACGATGTGATGGTAAGCTCCATAAAACGAAGGCCTGATCAGATGAGGAAGGCCTGAATTGACGCCTGCAATGATCCGGCCCCGGTTGCACCTGATCGTGTTCACTTCCACCAGGAATACAGCGCAGTTGGCTGTAAGAAATTTGCCTGGTTCAAAATACAGGTCCAGTTTTCTGCCGTATTTTTCACAGAATCCAGAAAATATTCCGGTTATTTTCCGGCCAAATGAAGTGTAATCAATTTTTTTTTCGTCAGGAATATACGGGACCTTGAATCCACCCCCGAAATCGATGAATTCCAGGTCTGGAAAGTCACCTGCCACAGACAGCAGGTTCTTCATGCTTTTCAGCACTGATCCTGTGTCAGCGATTCCGGATCCTGTATGTTCGTGCAATCCGATGATTTTCAACTTGTAGCGTCGAGCGATCTTAAGAACCTGTGGTGCGTCCTCAAGCAGTATCCCGAATTTGGAGAGATTTCCCGCAGTCTTCAGATACTCATGCTCGCCTGCTTCTACATTGGGATTGAATCGAACGCAGATCTGCCTGCCTGGATATCGTTCTGCGAATTTTTGCAGCCTGGAGATAGAGCCTACGTTGAATCTGACGTCTTGGGAAAGCGCTGCTTCCATTTCCTGGTCAGCAATGTTGTTGACTGTGAACAGGATCTGTTCGGATGAAAATCCGGCTTTTCTGGCCTGCAGAATGTCGCCCAGGCTAACCGCGTCAATGCCTGCGCCCTTCTGCTTGAGGCAATTCAGGATATCCAGATTCCAGTTGGCTTTCATGGCAAAGAGGATTCTCAAGTGAGGCCATGTGATATTCTTGATCAGCGAATCATAATTAGCTTCGACTGTTGAGAGGTCATAAACAAAAAGCGGGGTTTCAAATTTTGAGGCCAGGGTAAGCAGCTCCAGATTGCCCAGAGTGATGGAACCGCGCTTGGTTTGAAGAGGATACATCAGAGTCATCTTCGATAAAACTCCATTTTCATCAGGCTCATCATTTTTTGAATACACCTTTCCGGATTAGAATTTCGCCGATTTCTACCGCGTTCAGCGCTGCACCCCTCAACAGCTGATCTCCTGATACGAAGAAATCAATGCCATGCATACCGAAGACCAGACTCTGACGGATGCGTCCCACTTCCACATTGTATTTCCCTGCGGACTGAATCGGCATCGGGTAGCGCTGGGAAGCCGGATCATCTACCAGATCCAGGCCGTCCACATCTGAGAAGAGCTTTTTCACAGCTGTTGGAGTGATCTTTTTATCAGTTTCTAAAGTGATTGCTTCAGAGTGAGCCCTGACTGTCGGGATACGCACTGCGGTACAGGAGATGGCCAGGTTTTCGTTGCCGAGTATTTTTCGTGTTTCCCAGACTACTTTCATTTCCTCTTTAGTGTAGCCATTTTTCTGAAAGACATCGATCTGGGGAATCAGATTGAAGGCCAGGGGATGCGGAAAAACTTCATGCCTGCCGGGATTCCCGTCAAGGTATTCCCGGGTAGTTGAAAGAAGTTCGGTGATGCCTTCTGTCCCGGCGCCTGATGCGGCCTGGTAGGTGGAAAATATGGCTTTCCTGATGCCGAATTTTTTATAGACGTGGTAGATGGGGATGATGGCAATGGCTGTAGTGCAGTTGGGATTGGCGATCAGCTTCGATTTCCCGATTGCCTCCGGATTGACCTGAGGGATGATCAGGGGAACATTCTTGTCATACCTGAAGGTCGATGAATTGTCGATCACATAGCATCCTGCAGCTGTCGCTTTAGGGGCGTTTTCCCTTGGCCAGCCGCCTCCGATGGCAAAAAACGCCAGATCCAGTCCGGTGAAATCGGCAGTGCCTGCGTCCTCTACAATAACTTTACCAAGATATGTATCGATTTTTTTGCCTGCTGAACGGGTGGATGCGAAGACCCGCAGATTCCGGACAGGAAAACTCTTCCTCTCAATCACTGAGAGCAATTCCTGGCCGACAGCTCCTGTTACTCCGAAAATCCCGATTGTCAATGACATGCACATTCCTCCATCTTCAGTGTGCTGACATCCCCGAAAAATTGTTCGTGCAGTTTTTTCACAATATTATCGGCAACTTTGAGGTCAACCACAAAGGTGATGTTAATTTCAGAAGCACCCTGCGAGATCATCTCCACCCTGTAAATGCCTGACTCTGCCAGGCAATGGAAAATTCCGGACGCCACCTCTGTGGATCTGCTTTTCAAACCATCACCGATCACGCAGATGATTGCTTTTTCGTCTTCGACCGTGACATCAGCGTATTTTTCCAGCTCAAAGCGCAGGATGTCTGTGTCGGTGTTTCGTTCGACTGTTGCGGATACGCTGACTTCTGAAGTGGAGATCACGTCTACTACAACGTTGTTCCTGGCAAAAACAGAAAACAGCCTCTCCAGAAAACCGAAAGCATTCAGCATCCTGGAAGAAGTCATGGAAATGGTCTTGATGTTCTTTTTACAGGAAATGGCCCTGACTTTACCAGGTGTGATGTTCTTCCATTCACGCACGATCAGAGTGCCTGGGTTTTCAGGTTCGTATGTATTGAGCACACGTACCGGTATATTTTTGGCCACTGCCGGAAGAATGGTTTTCGGGTGCAGCACTTTGGCACCGAAATAAGCAAGTTCCGATGCCTCAGAAAAAGACATCATCTCGATTGTGCGTGCTTCAGGTACTATCCTGGGATCAGCGGTCTTGACGCCTGTCACATCAGTCCAGATCTGGATCTCCACCGCATCTAGCGCTGCGCCGAGAATGGAAGCTGAGTAATCAGATCCTCCGCGGCCGAGAGTGGTGAGATTGCCCGAAAGATTCTTGGCTATGAAACCTGTGACTACAGGGATATGGTCATGAAAAATGAAGCCTTTGCGGAGATTGAGGTAGGTCTCTGGAAGAATTTCAGCTTCAGTGAAATTGTCGTCAGTCACGAATCCGATATCATATGAGTCATAAGGCTTGGCGTTCACTCCCAGCCGGTTAAGATTCGCAGCCACGATGCGGGCGGAAAAACGTTCGCCGAATGAGGCGATATTATCCTGCATGCGTTTCGAAAGCCGCAGCGACTCAGTGATGTAAAACAGGGACCTGGCCAG
>JAQTZZ010000029.1 GCA_028687545.1 Candidatus Wallbacteria bacterium | reverse complement strand
TGATCCGCGCCAGGCTGTCGAGATCATTACCGAGAACTTTATCCATTGTATATTGAAGGGCCTGCACCGGGCTCCCCGCTTGAACTACCAGCGTGGGCTGAGTGTCAGCGACATCAGCTGCATGGTATCACCTTACGGCTGCTTCGGCCCGCCGCACAAAGCATGTCTTGATGCCGGCATCCCTGTGATCGTGGTTAGAGAAAATAAGAGCGCTCTGAAAGTCCCGGAGAACAAAAAGTTCACCTATGTCGAAAATTATCTTGAGGCGGCAGGAGTGATCATGTGCATGCAGGCCGGAGTTTATCCGCCTACTGTGCGTCGCCCGCTGGCTGCCACAAAGGTTAAATAGCAATTTAATAACTAGTATACACAGACAGTTCTAGACCCCGAACAGGGGTCTTTTTGTTTTCCGTTTTACTGCCCGATCTGATCTGCGACGACACGCAGGCCGAAGTAATAGTGTCTGGCCTCAGGTGTGCTGCAATAACGAGCAGCAGTCCGGCAATTGCTGGCGGCATCAGCCCAGCTGCCGCTGCGACACACGCGGTTAGAACCAGTGGATGATCCAGCCGGGTCAGCCGTAGCTATACTGGAATAAGCTCCATACCAATCATTGCACCATTCCCAGACATTCCCTAGCATGTCGTACAAACCCCATCCATTTGATTGTTTTGTGCCCACATCATGGGACTCTTGTCCGCTGTTGCTGTAATACCACATACAATTTTCATCAACATTGTCTCCCCAATAATAAGCTGTAGATGTCCCGGCCCTGCAGGAGTATTCCCATTCAGCTTCAGTAGGTAGTCTGAAGTTGCCGAAACCGTTTACTTCCAGGCTGCTGATAAAGCTTTGACAGTCATCCCAGGATACCTGTTCTACGGGCAGGTTACCGGAATTAGGATAACTTGCACCTTGAAAGTAACTGGGATTGTTCCCCATCACCGCCTGCCATTGAGCCTGTGTGACTTCGTATTTACCAAGATAAAAACCTTGGGTGATGGTCACAATGTGCTGCGGTCCTTCATCCGCATTCCGCCCGACTTCGCTGGTTGGGCTGCCCATGGTGAAGTTCCCTGCAGGTATCCAGACGAAATCCATGACCACTCCCGGAGCGAGGGTGATGGTATGGCTTGGCTGAGTGATGATGACAACCAGATGGGTGGTGATTGACTTGCCGCTCTCAATATAGGTTACTTCGATAGTATCGGTTCCGGCTGAGGCAGGTGCCGTATACACTGTACCATTGGATGTTCCTCTGGTCGCAGAATAATTTACACTGCTCACTTCCTCTGTGGTGTTGTTGGAGTAAAAAACAGCCATTTTAACAGTGGAAATTTCAAAAGTGGTGCCTGCTGCCACTTCCAGCGTGAGGGGCTTTGTAGTCAAATAAAGCGGGGATCTGACAGGGGAAGCGATACTTGTATACCAGACATCGTTTTTATATCCTCCTGCATCTTCTCCGCCGATCACCCAGATCTTATCGTTATAGACCAGACTGGTATGGTAATACCGGGCGGAAAAAGCCTGACTGTCAGCTGTCCGGGTCCAGGTGATGCCGTCTGTTGAACACCAGATATCGCCCCTGCAGCTTCCGTTATAACCGTCAATCACCCACATTTTACCGTCATACACAACACTGGTGTGGGAATATCTGGTGGAAAAGGCAGCCGAAGAAATGGCCTGTATCCAGTTAATGCCATCTGTTGAATACCAGACATCGTTTAAATAGCTTCCGTTGAATCCTCCGATCAGCCACATTTTATTGTCGTAAACAAAGGTGGTCTGGCAATCTCTCCCTGAAAAAGCTGCGCTGGCTGTAGCTTGAACCCAGGTAATTCCATCCCTGGAATACCAGACGTCATTTTTGAAAGTAGAACCAGTGTAGCCGCCAATCACCCACATCCTATTATCAAAGACCAGGCTGGAATGATACCCTCTACCAGGGAAAGCCGCATTTGCTGTGGCGCAAGTCCAGATTACACCGTCAGTGGAATACCAGACATCTTTTCTATAGCTCCCGCCATAACCGCTGATCAGCCACATCTTATCGTCAAAGACAAGTATGGTATTCCTATCTCTGGCTTCAAAAGCCGCGTTTGCTGTGGCGCAAGTCCAGATTACACCGTCAGTGGAATACCAGACATCGTTAGTAACGGAACCTGTACTGCCGCAGATCACCCACATCCTGTTGTTGAATACCACTCCTGAATGCCTGTATCTAGCAGAAAACATTGCGGATGCCGCAGCCTGCTGCCATGTTGCTCCCTGAGTCTGCACATAAAATAAAGTCTGCATCAAATCCGAACTCCCCATCACTGCTTCGACTGTGTCCGGGCTGGTCCAGCCGCTGACAGCCTTGCACTCGATCGTGTAAGCAGCGTTTTCCTCGATCCCGACCGTGTCTCCGCTGAATCTCCAGGTTGTGCCATGATCAATGCTCCATTGCGCTCCCGCGCTGACCGCATCCACCGGAGCGAGCGTCACTGTCAATACATGCACCGGAAGTGGAGCTGCTGTAACTGTAACTGTCAATTCCCTGGTGGCTGTAATGTTCCTGCTGGTGAAACTGGCAATCAATTCAGCAGTACCTTCGCTGCCAGGTGCTGTGTAAGTGCTGCCGCTAAGCGTGCCTCCACCTGATTTCCTGCTCCAGGTGACATTGGCGGCGGTTTCCTGGCTGTCGTTTGAATAGACGGCTTTTACTGTGATCTTCGAGAGATCGTAATTCGTGCCAGGGTTGAGAGTAATCGAAGATGGACTGACAGTGATTCCCGTTAATGATCTTGCAGGCAGCCCGGCCAGATATTCAAGCACTCCCGGGCCGTCCATATAGTACCAGTAGCCGTGAACGGGATCCAGGCTCTTGAGATTGGAAAAACTGATGGCTGAATTGTTCATGAAGGAACGGAAGCCTTCCATGCCGCCATTTGTATCCCTGTAAAAACCCATGATGTATTTCGCCACCCCATCGATGGAGGTCAGGTTGAAGACAGAATCGATCACTGTGCCGGTCTGTGTTTCCAGGGTGGGAAGATTATTGCCGGATGGCAGCCAGTATCCAGCCAGATTCCAGCCGGCTGAAAGGGACCATTCCCTGGTGTCTGCGATCTCAGTCCCATTCACTTCCAGGGTGGCTGCTCCGTTCATATAGATCCAGTAACCATGGAGCCCGTCCATGGTTTTGAGGGTGGAAAATTCCTTCAGATCGTCGCTGTTCATGTATGTGCGGAACCCTTCGGTTCCCTCGTCGGCAGGTGAGCGGAAAAAGCCCATCACATATTTCAGGTCAGGCAAGTTTGAAAAAAGCACTTCGATCGATCCGCTGGGTGGAGTCAAACCCAGGCTGATCAGGTTCCAGCCCTGTCTAAGCGGGATCTGCGAAGTCAGCGCTGAGAGGGGGTGGAGATTTGCGGAAAGAAAAATAAAGAGAAGCAGAAAATTTAACAACGCGATATGTTTACTCATGCTGAAACCTGCCTTGGATAATTTGAGAAATACTATGAAATATGTGAAAATTTTGCAAGCTTGAATCCCATTCCGGATGGCACACATGCAATTTACTGAAGTTTGTTTACTTTTACGTGTGATGTAATAGTCTTGCTGTTTTCCGTGTATGTGATTTCGATCAGGTCACTCGTAAAGTCGCTGGGAGCAGAATAAGTTCCTGCTGAAAAGCTGCCGAGGTTCGCGCTGTAACTTACATTGCTGACTTCCTGTGAAGTATTGTCGGAATAGAAAACATATTTATGCAGGTTGGTGCAGTCATAGGCCCCGCCGGCAGCCACGCTCATGGTAAGGGGACTGGTAATCAGATAAAGGGGAGTAGATTCTGAAGAACTGATCTCGCTGTACCAGACATCATCATACCTGGTTGTTCCATCATATCCGCAGATCACCCACACTTTGCTGGCGAACACCATGCTGGCGTGGCCATTTCTGTCGGCCCAGCCGGCGTCGGCAGTGACCTGAACCCAGTTTGCCCCGTCAGAGGAAGACCAGATATCATTCATCCTGTTATTGCTATCCACTCCGCCCATTACCCACATCCTGTCGTCGAACACCACGCTGGTCTGGCTGCTCCTGGCGCACCAGCCGGCATTTGCAGAAGCCTGGATCCAGCTGATTCCGTCTGTAGAATACCAGACATCATTCATTCTGTTACTGTTACTGCTGTCCACTCCGCCCATTACCCACATCTTATTATCGAACACCACGCTGGTTTGATTGCTCCTGGCGCACCAGCCGGCATTTGCAGAAGCCTGGGTCCAGCTGATTCCGTCTGTAGAATACCAGACATCATTGTAATAGGTAGGGCCATAGCCCCAGCCGCCCATCACCCACATCTTGTTGTCGAATACCACGCTGGTTTGATAATACCTGATAGCCCAGCCGGCATTCGCAGTGGCCTGAATCCAGTTCGTACCGTCAACTGAATACCAGACATCATTCGTGTAATTAGGAGAAGCCGCCACATATCCTCCAAACACCCACATCTTGTTGTCGAACACCACGCTGGAGTGGCCATACCGTCCGGCCCATCCGGCATTTGGAGTGACTTGGGTCCAGCTGATGCCATTATCCGAAGACCAGACATCGTTGTAATATGTACCATTATCAAATCCACCCGTCATCCAGAGCTTATTGTTGAACACCATGCTTCTGCAGCCGCTTCTCGGATAACCTCCCAGATTCGCGGTGGCTCTTGTCCAGGAAGCAGCATGGATCGGCTCAACTGTAATGATCAGATGCGTTGTGATCGTCTTCCCGCTTTCCAGATACGAAATTTCGAGCGTGTCGGTTCCAGTAGAGGCGGGTGCAGTATAAACAGTACCATTGAGAAGCCCGAGGACCGGAGTATATGTGACAGTGCTCACTTCCCGGGTAGTGTTGTCATTGTAGAAAACTGTCTTTCTAATTGAGGAAAGTTCATAAGTGCCGCTAACAGGCAGTTCAATTTTCAATGGCGAAGTTGTCAGGTAAAGCGCAATTGCTTCAGAAGTTTCAGTGAGGGAAGCCCAGACATCGTTTCTGTATCCTGTGGCGTCACTGCCTCCAAGTATCCAGACCCTGTTTCCGTATACCAGACACACATGATTATGCCTGCCCGGGAAATCCGCGACAGAGGTTTCCTGAATCCAGCTTGTGCCGTTTGCAGTAAACCAGACATCATTTCTGAATCCTGAACCGTCAAAACCTCCGGTCAGGCCGATGCCCTGGCCGTAAACTACACAGCTCTGCCCGTATCTTCCACTCCAGGGAGCATCTGCAGCCTGAACCCAGATTACCCCGTCTGTGGAATGCCAGACATCGTTTTTCAGGTTCATGTCGTCTCCACCGAACAACCACATCTGATCGTCAAAAACCGCGCAGGCATGATACTGCCTGGCAGTCCAGGGGGCAGATTGAGTTGCCCTCTGCCAGGTCGCCCCGTCGGTCGAACACCAGACATCGTTTCTCCTGCTGCCGTCGCAGCCTCCGATCACCCACATCCGATTATCGTAAACAAGGCTGGCATGAAGGTATCTCGCTGAAAAACCGGCATTCTCAGTGACTCTGGTCCAGGAAACTCCATCAGTCGAGTTCCAGACATCATTCTTATAGTCTCCGCCGGCAACTCCGGCGATCACCCACATTTTGCCGTTGAAAATCAGGCTTGTGTGTCCGAGCCTCGCGCTCCAGCCTGCAGCGGCTGTAGCCAGAGTCCAGCTTACTCCATCTGTGGAATACCAGACATCGTTTTTACAGTTATTTCCATCATAACCGCCGAACACCCACATCCGGCCGCCATAAACCAGACCAGTGAGATTGGCTCTTTTGCACCAGCCGGCAGAAGTGGTGGCCTGATCCCAGGCTGGAGGGAATTGCGGCTGCACAAAGACAAGATACAGCTGATGAATTGTGCTGCCGTTTTCAGTGTAACTCGCCTGCAGTTCGACTGTTCCAGCTGAAGTCGGGGCTGTAAAGCTGTTCCCTGACAGGCTTCCCCCGCCTGAACACTTGCTCCAGACAATGCTCCGGACTTCGCAGGAACCGTCATTGTATCTGATTTCGGAAGTTCCAGGCAGGTTGAGCGTCTGATTCACTGCCGCGATTTTTCTGTTTTCAGCAAGCTGCAGGTCTACCGGCATGTTTGCAGCTGAGTCAATTGATTTCCAGACATCATGAAAATTGTGGGAAGAGTCAATGCCGCCGATTACCCAGATCCTGTTGTCGAAGATCAGACTGGCATAATATTGCCTGCCCGGGAAATCTGCGTCTGAATTGGCCTGAATCCAACTCGTGCCGTCCTCAGTAAACCAGAGGTCGCCTCTGTATCCATACCCGTCATACCCTCCGGTCAGGCAAATCCTCCGGTTGTGAGCCACACAGGTCTGCCCGTACCTGGTACTCCAGGCCGCACCTGCAGAAGCCCTGATCCAGTCAGCGCCGTCTACAGAATACCAGACGTCGTTTTTAGCAATTCCGTCATCACCGCCGAAAATCCACATCCTGTTGTCATAGACAACTCCGGCAAGACTCTGTCTGGCTGTCCACGGGGCATTAGCAGTCGAGCGCAGCCAGAATGCACCATCAGTTGAATACCAGACATCGTTTTTCCTGCTGCCGTCGCAGCCTCCTATCACCCACATCCTATTGTGATAGGCTAAGCTGGTATGAAGGTATCTCGCAGAAAAACCGGCATGCTCAGTGACCCTGGTCCAATCGGTGCCATCAGTCGAACTCCAGACATCATTCTTATATTCACTGTCAGCTCCGGCGATCACCCACAGTTTCCCGTTAAAAACCAGGCTGGTGTGCCCGAGTCTCGCGCTCCAGCTGGCATTTGCAGTTTCCTGTGTCCAGGCAGCTCCATCACTGGAATGCCAGACATCATTCAGCCAGCTTGTATTGTAACCGCCGAGCACCCACATTTTACCGTTGAAAGTCACACCAGTGTGCCATAATCTGGCGCAAAACGGGGCAGCAGATGCAACCTGCTGCCAGAGCGGCTCCACTATCTTCACATACGTCAGTACTAACTGCTGCGGAGTCACAGTTTCCATCACGGATTCGACTGTGTCCGGGCTGGTCCAGCCGCTGACGGCCTTGCACTCGATCGTGTAAGCAGCGTTTTCCTCGATCCCGACCGTGTCACCGCTGATCCTCCAGGTTGTGCCATGATCAATGCTCCATTGCGCTCCCGCGCTGACCGCATCCACCGGAGCGAGCGTCACTGTCAATACATGCACCGGAAGTGGAGCTGCTGTAACTGTAACTGTCAATTCCCTGGTGGCTGTAATGTTCCTGCTGGTGAAACTGGCAATCAATTCAGCAGTACCTTCGCTGCCAGGTGCTGTGTAAGTGCTGCCGCTAAGCGTGCCTCCACCTGATTTCCTGCTCCAGGTGACATTGGCGGCGGTTTCCTGGCTGTCGTTTGAATAGACGGCTTTTACTGTGATCTTCGAGAGATCGTAATTCGTGCCAGGGTTGAGAGTAATCGAAGATGGACTGACAGTGATTCCCGTTAATGATCTTGCAGGCAGCCCGGCCAGATATTCAAGCACTCCCGGGCCGTCCATATAGTACCAGTAGCCGTGAACGGGATCCAGGCTCTTGAGATTGGAAAAACTGATGGCTGAATTGTTCATGAAGGAACGGAAGCCTTCCATGCCGCCATTTGTATCCCTGTAAAAACCCATGATGTATTTCGCCACCCCATCGATGGAGGTCAGGTTGAAGACAGAATCGATCACTGTGCCGGTCTGTGTTTCCAGGGTGGGAAGATTATTGCCGGATGGCAGCCAGTATCCAGCCAGATTCCAGCCGGCTGAAAGGGACCATTCCCTGGTGTCTGCGATCTCAGTCCCATTCACTTCCAGGGTGGCTGCTCCGTTCATATAGATCCAGTAACCATGGAGCCCGTCCATGGTTTTGAGGGTGGAAAATTCCTTCAGATCGTCGCTGTTCATGTATGTGCGGAACCCTTCGGTTCCCTCGTCGGCAGGTGAGCGGAAAAAGCCCATCACATATTTCAGGTCAGGCAAGTTTGAAAAAAGCACTTCGATCGATCCGCTGGGTGGAGTCAAACCCAGGCTGATCAGGTTCCAGCCCTGTTTAAGCGGGATCTGCGAAGTCAGCGCTGAGAGGGGGTGGAGGTTGAAGGTAAAAATAAGGAATAACAATAAATAATTATGAGTCAAGAGAAGTGTTTTCATTTCAGCACCTGCCTTGTAATAATTAAAAAAATACTATGTGAATTCTGGAAAAAATGCAATAATCAGAGTTTCATCGAAAGTGCTTCAAAGAAAAATCAAGAAGAAGGCTCCAGCGCTTCTTTGACCGTTTTCAGCAGTATTTCAGTGTCGCAAGGCTTTTGAATGAACCAGAAGCCTCTGTCTTTGATCTCTTTAAGCTTGATCTTTTTCTGGTCAAAGTATCCGCTGATGAAGATTACCTTCAAATCATGGTTTTGTTCTGTGAATCGTTTTGCCATTTCCAGTCCGTTACCATCTCCCAGAATCATATCCGAAATGAGCAGCTTGAAATCACTGAACTCATTTTGGAAAAGAGCTTCAGCCTCAGTCAGAGAAGATGCTGTTTTTACCTGATATCCATTGAGATTGAGCAGTTTGGAAAAAACCTTCAAAATGTTCTGATCATCCTCGATCAGGAGAATCCGCTCGCCATTGCCCGGTTTGATCTTGCCCTGGATCTTTTTCCGGGTTTTGATGGAATCCGGCTTGACAAGGGGCAGGAACATTTTGAAGGTGGTGCCGCTGCCCATCTGACTCTTGACTCTGATGTAGCCCTTGTGCTTGACAACAATACCGTAAACCACCGACAAACCAAGCCCTGTGCCCTTGCCTTCAGTCTTGGTTGAAAAAAAAGGATCGAAAATTCTGTCGATGATTTCTTCCGGAATCCCGGCTCCGGTATCAGAGACAGTGAGTATGCCATATTCACCTGGAACCGGCAGGCCGTTTCTAAGGCTGTCTGCAATTGAAAACTGCACTTTTTCAGTCTGGATCAGGAGGTTTCCTCCATCGGGCATGGCATCTCTGGCATTGACGATCAGATTCAGGATCGCCTGCTCGATTTGAAAGCGGTCGCCTTTGAAAGCGACTGCATGCTGGCAAAGCAGCATTTTCAGCTTAATGTTCTCTCCAATCAGTCTGGAAAGCATTTTCAGCAGATTGCGGAGCATGGAATTCAGATCAACTGCTTCCTCACGCATCGGATGATTACGCGAAAAAATCAGGAGCTGTCTGGTGAGTTCGGCTGCTTTGAAGCAGGCAGACTCGATTTCACCGAGATATTCAGGTAAATCCCGGGCAGGGTTTTTCGAATGTTTGAGCAGAGACGCGTTGCACTGGATCACCATCAGGCTGTTGTTGAAATCATGCGCCACTCCGCCTGCAAGGGTTCCAATAGCTTCAAGTTTCTGGGATTGAAACAGCTGGTTGCGGAGAGACTTCTTTTCTTCCTCAAGAGTTGTAATCTGTGATTCATCAGTGACGCAGGCAATGAATCCTTCAAATTCGCCTTTCTCGTTTTTGAGTGGAGAAATTCCGGCCTTGACAGGGATTTCGCTCAGATCTTTCTTGATCAGCGTCAATTTCAGGATCTTTGGGCAATCTGTTTTCAAGAATTCCCTGTTCCTGAAAAAATCACGGTCTTCATCAGCTAAAAAATCACAGAAATGCTGGCTGCACATTTCCTGCTGCGAATAATCCAATAATTCCAGAATCCGCCGGTTAACGAAGAAAGTTCTCAGACCTCCATCCACCGACCAGATCCCTTCATTCAGGTTTTCCACCAGTTCGCGGTATTTTTTTTCGCTGTCCGATAACTTCCTTTCGATCCTTTTGCGCTCTATGGCATTGGAAATCGCCCGGTCCAGGTATTCGATTTTTCCTTTGATCAGATAGTCCTGGGCATAATTCTTCAAGGCTTCAATCGCCAGTTCTTGGGTATCCATGCAGGTAAGCACAATGATCGGAATTTCCCGGAATTCAGCCTGCACTTTATACAGTGTTTCGATCCCGACGCAGTCCGGAAGATTCAAATCCAGAAGAATTACGTCATATCCACCCTGGGATAGATCTTTCAACCCTGTTGCCAGGTCAGGGCTGCAGTCAAGCCGGTAGGAAGGACAATGCTCTTCCAGCATGACTCTGATCAGTCTGGTGTCATTCTGATTGTCTTCGATCAGAAGTATTTTTATTTCATTTAGCATTTTTTCAATCAGGAAACATGAGTACAATCACAGCATACTTCCTATTCTAATTATTGTAATAAACAGTGGTAATTTCAAGTATTTTTATTTTCTTCTAAATATTTACGGATGGCTTTCTCAATCCCCTCGAAATTTTCCCGCAGATTTTTCATGGTTTCCGCCGTTTTCAGGGTTTCATGCTTGTCCAGCGAAAATTTCAATGCCTGCGCCAGGCTGCTTAAACTTTTAGCTCCCACATTGGCCGAAGAACCCTTGAGAGAGTGGGCGTGCCTTGCGGCAACCTTGAAATCATTGGCTTCAAGCGCTGCTGCAATGCTATCGATCAGTATTGGTGTATCTTCCAGAAATCCCTGCAGGATCTTCCGGATCTGGTCTTGATTATCATCCAGAAGGTTGTTCAGAACCCCTTTGTCAAAAAGGTCCTCAATGATTTTGGTTGCATCCTGCGCATGAATCTTGCTCACGTTTTCATCCATTATTTTTTCGATGGTTTCCGCCAGTTTGGCCTGGCTGACCGGCTTGGCAAGATATCCGTTCATGCCCGCAACCAGACATTTATCTTCATCGCTTTTAGCCGCGTCTGCAGTCATGGCGATCACAGGGATATCGTGATTCCTTACTTTTGAGGCAGGATTTCTGATCGCTACGGTGGTTTCGTAACCGTCCATTTTCGGCATTCTGCAATCCATCAATACCAGGTCATAACTGATCGTCTCCAAGGCTTTCAAAGCTTCCAGACCATTGGCTACAACATCGACCTGATAACCCAGTTTCGATAAAACCCAGAGCGCTACTTTCTGGTTGATCGGATTATCCTCAGCCAGGAGAATCCGTAATTTGTGCTTAGGAATCTTTTTTTCTTCCAGTCGTTCAATCTCAATTCCTTCTGCATCCCTTTCCACAGGTATCAACGAAAAACAGAGCCTGAACCAGAAAGAAGATCCTACACCTTCAGCACTTTTCGCCCCTATGGTTCCTCCCAGCAGCTCGACCAGACCCTTGGAGATTGAAAGTCCCAGGCCAGTCCCACCAGAATCATAGTTAAGAGAAGCGTTTATCTGCTGGAAAGGTCTGAACAACCGATCAAGTTTAGCTGCCGGAATCCCGATTCCGGTATCATTGATTTCGAATCTGAGTTCGATCGATTTTTCAGTCTGCCCGACAAGGCTGATCAGCAGATCTATTTTACCCTTGGCTGTGAATTTGACGGCATTGCCGAGCAGGTTGATCAGGACCTGCCGGAGTCTTCTCTGATCACCGATCAGGCAGAGAGGGATCTGCGGATCGATCATGGTAACCAGTTCGAGACCTTTTTCTTCAGCTTTGAATGCAATTATCTGAAGAGAGTCTTTCACACATTTTCTCAGTTCAAAAGCAAAGTTTTCCAGTTCCATCCTGCCGGCCTCGATCTTGCTGAAATCCAGAATGTCGTTGATGATCGCCAGCAGGTTTTCAGTGCTGGTTTTAATGATCTCCGCGTGTTCCCTCTGTTCGACAGAAAGCTTGGAATCGAGCAGCAGGTCTGTCATGCCGATCACTCCATTGATCGGAGTGCGGATCTCGTGGCTCATATGCGCCAGAAACTCACTTTTAGCCTCATTGGCTTTCTCCGCCTGGGCCGCCATTTCATTGGCCCGGTTCGTGGCTTGTTCCAGCCGATGGTTGGTCTCGATGAGGTCGGTCTCCATCCGTTTGCGCTCAGTGATGTCGTCAACGGCAACAACAGCATACCTGCGGCCTTTGAGAAGGACCGGTTCCGCACTTACGCTAAGCCAGGGATGATGTTCACTGCCGTTGATCATAAGAGTGGGTTGAATTTCGGCATTGTGAATCGGGATCTCAGAGGATAAAACTTGAAGAATCGCTTTTCTCAGCGGACACTCGGAACAGGCATCTGCAAAGCCGCATCCTTTCGGGCTCTCACTGCTGTGTATGCAGTTCAACCCGTTTCCGGTCCGCTGATGAATGATTCCAGCCGGCTCCCTCGATATCATGGCCGCGATCACTGTATTGGCATCCTCGATCATCATTTCTTCATCAAGCAGGAGCATTCCCATCGGCGCTGAGGCGAAAACAGCCTTTAAATTGTCTCTCTCTGTTTGCAGTGCTATTTCCGTCCGCTTCTGATCTGAAATATCGCGCACAGTGGCCTGGATCACTATCTTGTTTTTAATCTCCATGCGGGTGAGCAGCACTGTAGCCGGGAACTCTGCTCCGTTGAGCCGTTGATGAGTCCACTCGAACAGATAATAACCCTTCCTGACTGCCGTCTCGATCATCTTCAGGATTTTATCAGTTGAGAGCTGCCCATCCGGCTGGCGTTCAGGAGAAACATCCCTGGGACCGATCGAAATGAACTCTGCCACGTTATTCACCCCGAACATTTTCAGGGTCGCCTGGTTGCAGGAAGTGAATTTCCACTTGGGAGGCGCAAGAGTCATTAATGCGTCCTGTGAGTTTTCGTAAAGAGTACGAAACTGCTCCTCGCTCTGATGCAGGGATTCATTCATCTGCTTGTATTCTGTGACATCCCGGAAATACCAGACGCGACCATAATATTCCTCATTATTTCCAGTCAGCGGAGCTGAATTGAGCTCAAAATACCTGCCGTCCGTCAGCTCCAGTTCATCGCGGCTTATTTCCTGATTGTGCTGAGATACATATTTTTCTATCTGTAGGAATTTGCTTGGATCAACGAGCTTGTTGAGCAGACAGTGCATCACGCGTTCATTGGGCCTGTTCCCTATAATCTCTGAGGAGATTCTCCACATCACGACAAAGCGTTTGTTGAAAGAGATGACCTGACCTTTTTCATCGACTACGAGAATTCCGTCGAGAGTAGCTTCCTGCTGGGTTGAAAGCAGGAGGTTTTTGTATCTCAATTCATCCTCGATCCTTTTGCGCACCGTAATATTCTCCACCTGGCTCGCCAGCAGAAATGGTTTTTCAGACTCATCTTTGATCGGATAAAGATTATGCCTGAGCCATAAAATCTTGCCGCTGGAGGCTTTGATCCTGTATTCGACTTCAGTCCGCTCAGGTGCAGCTGTCTCCAGAAAAAGTCTGTATTTCTCAAGGTCGTTCTGGGATACGGCATTATCCCAGATCCGGTAGTCTTTCCGCAGTTCTTCGCAGGTTGATCCGAAGATCTTCTCAAAGGCAGGGCTGACATAATGAATCGTCTGACGGTCGAGGGATGTGAGCAGAAAGATGGCATGATTGGCGTTGGACATCAGCCTGAATTTGAGTTCTGACTCGCGCAGCGATTCGCCGACTGATTCCAGAGCTGAAAGAGTACTGTTAATATTGCCGGCAAGAATGGAAATCTCATCTCTGCCCGTGACTGAGATCCGCAGTTTGGGATCTCTGCTCTGGCTGATCCCTTTCAACTCTTCCTCCAGAATCTCCATTCTGTCGAGCACGAAAATCTTCAAAAGGAAGTTGCTCAGTACGATGGTGAAAACAAGCAGCATCCCCAGGCCAAGCATGATGAAATTGATGATAAACTGCCCGAGTTTGTAAGAATCACGGGGCATCTTCACTTTCAAAATCAGATCCGGCCGGCCGTAGATATCCCTGATCAGGGTGTAACCGGTAATCCAATCCTCAGATTGAGGAATGGTATGGAATTCATTTCCCAGGTCGAAGTTCCGCTTGACATCAAGAAACTCAACCGGAAGATTTCCAGCTTGATAGTTCCAGATCGACAGGTCCATGCTGGTGCGCCGGGCCAGCCGCTTGACCCATTCCTGGTTGAAAAAGCAGCCGATCACCATTGTGCCTGCTTTGGGACCTGGTATCCTGATGTTGCGGACCGGGGTTACTGCAATCAGCATCTGGTCGGATCCGCTCTGGAAAAAACCGGCGGCTGCCTTCTGATAATCTCCGACCCTGGTCAGTTCTGAAGTTGCAAGCATTTCCACCAGACCCGGCGGCCGGTCGATCTCTTTCTGCGCCTTCAGATCAAAGAACTTGCTGAAGAAGAGGTTCTGGTTGTTGTCGAAAAAAATGAAAATATTGATGTTCAGGGTCTTGAAAGTCTCGCTCGACATGTTGACCTTGGCGTAATTGGCATAAGTCTCGGAGCTCCTGAGGCTGGATGCAAAATTGTAAGTGTCCTCCCAGAGTCCCCAGTCGTAACTGGTGCCGGTCAGTTTGTTGATGTCTTCCTGGATCGCTGATAAAACCCGTTTCAGGTTTGTGTCGGTATTTTCCTTTTCAATCAGCAGGAAACGATTCCAGAGGATCTTATGGGCTGTAAAAAAAAGCAGCAGATTCAAAGTAACAACAATCGTGCTGATGATCAGAAAAGTTTTCTTTTTGAGTGACATACTGGTCACCTGGAACTTACTTTTCTGGGTATCAGGATGATTATTTTCCGCCATGATCTTTACAGATTAACAATTTTTCCGCGAACTGGCAAACAGCAACCGATCAAATTTAGAAGAATCAATTCTTGACTTTTTTTACTGCTTTGGTAAACTTTACATCACGAGTTTTGTGGCTGAGGACATAAATGAGGAATAAAACTTTTACTACCTTCGATATCTCAAAGCTGCTGGAGGTTTATCCGAGTACAGTCTCCAGATGGATTAATGAAGGAAAATTAAAGGCTTTCAATACTCCAGGCGGGCACAACAGGGTCCTGATCAAGGACTTTCTGGCTTTCCTGAAAGAATTCAACATGCCGATTCCAGAATCCCTGCAATTAGAAAAAGAAATTAAAATCCTGGTAGTGGATGATGATGAAACCGTTTTAAAGGTGATTAAAAGGGTTTTGGAGACCAGCGGTTACTCTATTTATCTTGCAAAAGACGGATTCCAGGCCGGCGCAGCGATCAATGATTTCGAACCGCAGCTGGTAATTTTGGACATCATGCTGCCAGGGATCGACGGTTTTGCCGTCTGCAAAGAAATCAAAGAAAAATGTAAAAAAATAAAAATTCTCGGGATCACAGGTTGTTATACTGAAGAGATTAAGAAAGAAATGACTGCCTCAGGTGCAGATGATCTGCTGGAAAAACCTTTCAGTTCAGAAGATCTGATTAACAAAATCGAATCATTATTAAACAATGAAAATTCCACTCCGGATTCCTTGAGCAATGAAAAAGAAATCAAAATACTGGTTGTAGATGATGATGAAGCGGTTTTAAAGGTCATAAAAAATACTCTGGAACAATGCTCATACAATTTGAACCTTGCAAAAGACGGATTCCAGGCTGGCAAAGCTATCGGCGATTATGAACCGCATCTGGTAATTCTGGACATCATGCTGCCAGGGATCAACGGCTTCGATGTCTGCAAAATGATTAAAGAAAAGCATAAGAAAACATTGGTGCTCGGGATCACGGGTCATTATACTGAAGAAATCAGGAAAAAGATGATGGCCTGCGGAGCGGAAGATTTACTGGCAAAACCTTTTGATACTCATGATTTGGTAAAAAAAGTCAGTTCATTGTTAAAATCAAGCAGATGAAAAAAAAGGGGGAAGAAATGAAAAGGATCCTGTGCTTCGCATTGATTCTGTGTGCCTGCCTCTTGACGGCATCAGTAAACACAGACCTTAAGGCAGTTCCGGTCAATAAACCGCTTTCCATCACCGGTATCGAGCAGATCGATGACCAGACAGTCAAGCTCAACGCCTACATGGAGCATTTCCAGGGAAATTCATACAGCGTCAAGCCCTGGACTGATGAAATTGCACTTCCACAAGACCTTGCAGCCAAGGGATTTAAATTATACAAACGAGAATTCGTCAAGATGGAAGGTACCTACTTCTGGATGCTGGATGAAGACATGGAAGGTCTTGGCTATTCCTGCAGCCTGGTGCAGACCCTGCCCCAGTCGATGGGCGGAAATCCGATCAAGATCACCTACGCTTTTTATGCCGGAACCAGTCCAGAGCTGCCGGAAAAACTGGCACCTCCCCGGATTCTTTACCCTCCCAGCAACGGCCTCCTTGAATTCTATAACCCCAACTACTACTATACAGTGATCAACTATACAGGAGAAGGCTCAGCCTATAGAGTTTCCATAGACGGTCACAACGGCGACGAAGTTATGCACCGCATTCTCTACAAGGCTGGCTCCAGAGACCTCAAGTACGACTGTTTCGAAGACGGATGCACATACGAAGCCGTAGTACAGCAGACTGACAACACCATGCGCTGGAGCGTTCCTGCAGCCAGCACTTTCAAGGTCGTCTTCAGATTCAGGCTCTGCAACTACTGCGGCGCCACAGGCCAGATCCGCTGCGACAAGTGCAACGGCAGCGGTCATTATTACGATTACAATGCCCATCCCGCTGCCTACGTGCAATGCACGATCTGCAACGGCACAGGTAAGATAAAATGCAACTGGTGCTGGGGTCAGGGATACACTTATAAGTAAATTCGTTTCAACTGAAAGCAGAACGGGTCATCCTGAAGGGTGGCCCGTTTTTTTTATCCGGATTATTTCAGGTAAGGGTCGTCCTTTAAAGAATCGACCCCTTCTTCCAGCTCGTATGTGTAACTGTCGCTGTAATCGCCATTTTTTTCAAGATGTGTCCTGAGATACTGCCCGCAATTGCTGCCGATCAGGTTTTCCTCAAATTCCCCGAAGCTCAGAATTGACTCGTAGCCCGCACTGGATGCAAGATCAGTCAGTTCAGTGGTGTCAGAGGCGGAAATCCTGGATGAAAGCTGATTTTCACGTGCTTTGTATGTTGGATTGAGCGGAGTAAGCTTGAGCAGAAACTTCTCAGGGGAAAAATACGGAAGAAGCTCTACAGGATCAAAGGAGGATCCTTTGGCCAGTGCAAAATTCAAGGTTATTTTCCTGTCTCCGGTCCTGTAAAAACGCTCCCCGTACCCGGCGATTTCAGAAAAACTCCAGGTTCTTGCAGGTATCAAAGCGTTCCGTTCCAGTTCGTTTGTTGAATGCAGGGAAAACTGCAGTTGAAATCGTCCCTTTTCATACAGCTTTTCTTTAATGGACAGCAGTCTGTCGAAAAAGTTTTCGCAGCAGGCTGGAGCGATCGAGGAAATCGAAGGAATCAGACCAGGGGCATCATATCGAACTGGAAGCTCTTCAAGTACATCAAGCACAGCCTGGTTGAAGGCCGGCTCTCCCATCCTGGCGAACTGGATCTTGAATTTTTTGGAAGGAATCCTGCCGGAAGGATAATACCTGCTCACAAGATAGTCGATCTGCCGAAACATCTGCTCTCTGGTGAGTTTTCCCTTGAAATCATTTCCTGCATCGCAGATCCGGCATTTCACCGGACATCCGAAGAGCGTCGAAACTATCAGTACCCATTTATCGGATCTCGGGTGTGGCGGTTGTAATGATTCCACGAATTCAGCCTGCCTGCCTTCACCGAAATCTGCCAGATAGACGCTGGCCAGTCCCTTTTTTTCCGTTTTACCGATTATTTTCATTCAATTCACCTGTGATGGAAAGCGCTGCCTTCATCCCATCCCCTGCCGCAATTACAGCTTGTCGATGCAAACCATTTATCAAGTCTCCTGCCTGGAAAAGCTTTCCTTCCTCCAATTTTTTCTTCCAGTTCCAGCCTTGGAGCAATCTGTCTTCCGGGATTCTGCCGATCGCGAAGATCAGCAGATCAACTTCCATTATACTCGATCCGGATTGCGATTTTAATCCCAGGCTGATTTTTTTCAATCTGCCCTTGTCAATCCTGAGAATCGATGTTTCTCTGAGAAGCTCGATCCTGTCATTTGCAGTGACGCGTTTTTTAAGAATCGGGAGGCATCTGTCAGTGCCGGAGCGGGAGATGAGGATAACCCTGTTTTTTCGGGAAAAATTCAGTGCATAGTCAAAAGCAGCGTCTCCAGCTCCCACAATGGCAATCGTCCTGTCTGAACATTTCAGGGCAGGCCGGATTTCAGAGTCAACAAAACGCCGGATTATTGCAGGGACATTGATCCCAGGGTCAGCGGGCCGGGTGCCTGTGGCCAGGATCAGATACTTTGACTCGATTTCATGCAAGTTACCCTGCAGCATAAATCCTCCTGATGTCCTGACTGAGATAATCTCATCCCTGAGCAGCCGAACACCGAGTCTGCGTAGCTGCAACTTCAGAAATCCGGCCATTTCCAGACCTCTGATCCCCTCTGGAAATCCGGGATAATTCTCAATCAGGCCGGCATTGCAGAGAAGCCCGCCGACTTCAGCTTTTTCTACCAGAAGAGTGTCAATTCCAGCCCTTGTCAACTGGATCGCTGCCGCACAGCCGGCAGGTCCTGCTCCAACCACGGCAACTTGGCACTCATGGTGTTTCATGGGCATCCCGCTCAGATAGATCAGCGGCCAATTCCCCGCTGGAAGTCAGATTGGCAAACCCGTGGGACAGGTTGCAGAGGGTCGATTCATGAAATTTCCTGTTGTATGTGGCAGTGCAGTCTACAGGGAACCAGACTTCGTATCCGCGGCAGAAAGCCGACCTGGCTGTAGTTTCGCAGCAGAGATGCGTCATCACTCCACAGATCACCAACTTTCTGATGCCCTTTTTTTTCAGGCGCTGCTCCAGGTTTGTCCTGTAAAATGCGTCATATTGAGTCTTGATGATGCTGCCGCGCTTGTATTTCCGGAACTCCCGGCAGATTTCTGAAAATGGGTCCTGCGCTTCGATCAGCCTTTTCCACCATTTTCCCATCATCTCCGCATTTTCAGGGGTGTTCAAGTGTCTGGTGAAAAAAACAGGAAGTTCAAGGGAGCGGAAAAGTCCGGCCAGAGCCGAAATTCCTGGTAGAATTGCAGGGGCAGCAGGAATAAAAGCGGGAGAATCAGGATCAAGAAAATAATCCTGCATGTCCATGATCAGCAAAGCAGAACCTGCGGAATCAAACGACTTGTTTCTGCGGAATTCCTTCAGCCATTTCTCTGCAGTTTCAGCGATTCCTTCCCGGGTCAGGTAGCATTCCTTGAACATTCAAGAGCCTCTTACAAAATATCCGGTTTCGGACAATTTGTAAGAATTATATCACATTTTCGCTTGAGCCCATTTCATCACTCTTTCTCTGGCATTGTCCATTATGACATAGAGCACAGGGATGAAAGTCAGGGTAAAAAGAGTCGAGATAGTCAGTCCACCGATTACAGTAACTGCAAGCGGCTGGAAAAAGTCGGCTCCAGCTCCTATTCCCAGAGACAGCGGCAGCATGCCCAGGATGGTAGTCAGCACAGTCATCAGGATCGGCCGCAGCCGGATCGCGCCTGACTCAAGGACAGCCGTGATCTTGTCTTCCTTTTCCTTGATCCGGCGGTGATTGATGAAATCGACCAGAATAATACCGTTGTTAACGACAATTCCTCCCAGCATGATCACTCCGATCAAAGCAGTGGTGGAAAGCGCCATCCCCATTATCTTCAAGGAAAGCACCACTCCGATAATCGAAAGAGGAATGGTGAACATGATCACAAAGGGATCTGTGAAAGAGTCATACTGCACAGCCATCACAAGATATACCAGCAGAAATGCGGTCAGCATGGCCATCATCAGATTGCGGAAAGCTTCTTTCCGGTCTTCCTCTTCCCCGCCGAACTGGTAGTAATAGCCGTCAGGGAATTGCATGCCAGAGAGCACTTTCTGGATGTCACTGGAAACCGCCTGCAGGGGCCGGCCCTGGATATCGGCCTCCACCATCTGGAGGCGTTTGAGATTTCTGCGCCTGATCGTGGTGTAACTGCTGCCGTATTCAATCCTGGCTACCTGTGAAAGAAGCACTGTTGTCTTGTCGTCGACTACAAGCTTGAGATCCTTGAGTTTATCAATTTTATCGGTGTATTCATCCGAAGCTTTCACGCGGATGTCGAATTCGTCGTTGGCTTCCTTGTACTTGCCTGCCACATTGCCGAAAACATAACTTCTGGTCATATCCGACACTGTGGCCAGATCAAGTTTCAGATCCCTGAGCTTTTCCCTGTCGTACACGATCCTGACTTCAGGCCTGCCCTTTTCCACGCCGTCGTCAACATCCTTCAATCCTTCGACCCTCTTGATCGCAATCGCCACTTTCCGGCAGAGAGCTTCGATTACAGGAAACTCATCGCCGTATATCTCGATCTCGATGGGTTTACCGGTTCCATGCCCGTGAAACTGGCCGAGCTTCTGCTCAGCATAAGTGATACGGGTATAGCCGCTGATCTTACTGACATCCTCTCTGACCTTTTTAATCAGCTGCTTGAGGCTCATGGCACGTTTACCCATCGGAGGTACAATCACAGAAAAGTCGCCCCGTCCCAGTTCGACACGGGTAATTACTTTTTCTGCATCCTTGTATTTCTTAAGAACAATTTCAATCTGTCTGGCGATTTCGTCGGTCTTTTCGATCGTGGTCCCTTCAGGAGTTGCATATCTGATGCTGAATGCGCCTCTGTCCATGTACGGGAAAAATTCCATGGCAGGCAGGAAGACAAAAGTAAGCCCGAAGATTACTGCCACCAGGAAAATGTATCCCCAGCGCCTGAGCGGACTGGACAGCACCCAGCGCAGATTGCGCTTGTAAATGGCCCGCAGTTTGTCCATCAGAGGTTCTTTCCGCTCTGCCTCGACTTTAAGTATCTTTGAAGCCAGCATCGGCACAAAGCTGATCGCCACAAAGTAGGTGGCGATTTCAGCGAAAATGATCGTGAGCGCCAGATTGAAGAACATTTCCCCGGTAGCCCCGGGAACCAGGCCGATCGGCACAAAAACCACGATATGGGTAAGTGTGGATGCCAGGATCACCATCATCACTTCATTGGTAGCTTCGATCGCGCATTTCTCGCGGTCTTCATTTCCGTGCAGGCGGATGTAACGATAAATGTTCTCCAGAGAAACGATCGCATTATCCACCATGATTCCTATGCCCAGCGCCAGGCCGCCTAAAGTGATCAGATTCATGGTCATGCCCTTTTTCAGATACATCATCAGGAAGGTGATGATGATTGCGAGAGGGATGCTGGTGCCGATGATGAAGGTGGCCCGGAAATTCCGGAGGAAGAAATAGATGACAAAAATGGAAAGAAATCCGCCGACCAGACAGCTTTCCCTGACCATCTGCATGGATTCATTGATGAATGTAGAACTGTCATTCCCGATCACGAACTTGATTTTATTCTGATATTTGTGTTCCAGCTGCGGAAGAAGCTGATTGACTGCATCAGAAATCAGCACAGGATTCGCGCCCTGGGTTTTTCTGACTCCCAGCGTAACCGAAGGCCTTCCATTCATCCGCGAGAGAGTTGAAATTTCCTTGTTGGAGTCTTCGATCACAGCCAGTTCGCTTAAGTAAACTGGCCTGTCAGCCAGTTTTTTGACCACTATTTTACCGAAATCTTCAGGTCTCTGGATCTCACCGACAGAACGCACCATGTATTGATACGATCCTTCATTGATATCTCCGACAGGCGTGTTCTGATTGTCCACGTTCACAGCCTTGATCACGTCATTGATGGTCAGGCCGAGGGAATTGAGAGTGGTGGGATTGACCTGAATTTTGATCTCGCGCTGCAGTCCTCCTGACACATCGACTGCAGCCACTCCTGGTATGCGCTGAATCACGGGGGCGATCTCAATTTCGGCGAGCGTGCGCATGGTTTTAGGGTCAAAATCACCAGCCAGAGCGATGTCCATGATCGGCCTGGCATTCATGTCCTGCTTCATCACCCTGATCTGATCGATATCGCGGGGAAGTCTTCGCTTGGCTGCTTCCACCTTGTCTCTCAGATCGATCAAGGCCAGATTGAGGTCAGTACCCCAGACAAACTCCACCCCGATCCCGGCTTCCCCGTCCTGGGAGCGGGAATTGATGTCTTTCACGTTTTCCAGGGCATTCACCTCGTTCTCGATCTTCTTGGTGACTATGCTTTCCATATCCGCCGGGGACACTCCTGGATATGGAATCCTGATATATGCGGTAGGATAGTCGATGTTCGGATAGAGGTCCACGTTCAGGGAAAACATGGCGACTCCGCCCAGCAGCAGGAAAACCATTACGATCATTGTGATGCCCACAGGGCGCTTTACGGCAATTTCGGGTATGTTCATTCTAGTCTCCAATCGCTTGTTTTGGCAGCCATTCCTGGGTAAACCGCAATTAACCGGCTCAACGCAATGAATGCCGGCTGAAGTGACTCAGCCATTACTTTGATCGGTCGGATCAGTGAAAAAATAAGATTGTTGCTAGTATTTTCTGAGTTCTTCGGGGATGTACCAGAATTTAGATTCGTTTAGTCCGCTGGGCGTGATGGTCACTCCTTTGACCCTTTTATTGACAGCTACAATCGATTCCTTGACAAAGAGAAATGTATAGGGTTGATCTTCATGGAGCAGAGCATGGATTTTCCCGTAAATTTCCCTCCGCTTCTGCATGTCGAAAGTCGCCCTGCCCTCGTCCCAGAGCCTGTCTGCTTCAGGATTGGAATAGGAAATGTAGTTGCTGCCCGCTTTTTCCTTTGCAACATCCGGGATCTGCGACGAATGCCAGATGTGGTAGTGGTCCGGTTCCGGGCCTACGCTCCATGCACCCAGAGTGGCGTCGAAATTCTTTTCTTTCAGCGCTTTCAAAAATACGCTCCATTCCATTGTCTTCAGATGAGCTTTGACTCCCACGCTTTCCCAGTAGCTTGCAATCGCGTTGGCGATCATTTCCCTGGTCTTGTCCGGTCCGGAAAGTATTACTTCGAACTCGAACTTCTTACCATCCCGCTCGAGTATGCCGTCTGGCCCCGGTTTCCAGCCTGCCTCGGACAGCAAGACCCTAGCCTGCTCAGGTGAATATGGCCAGGGCTTGATATTCTTGTCATAAGCCCAGGCCTTCATGGAAAAGGGGCCAGTTGTGATCTGCCCATATCCGTAAAAAATTTCGTCAATGAGCTTCTGCCTGTCGATCGCCATGGTCAGTGCCCTGCGCACCCTCCTGTCCTGGAAGATCGGCTTCAGAAAGTTGTATCCCACATAATGGAACACATCGCCCCTGGGATAATGGTAAACATTGAACATCTTCCTGAATTCTTCCGAATCCACCTGTTTCACATACTGGTCTAAGGTCAGGCCCATCAGGTCCAGTTCATCGCGCTTGAGAGAAAGGAAAGCCATTGAATTGTCGGGCATGATCCGGATAATCCACTGGGAGATGAAAGGCTTGCCTGCGAAGTAATCTTGATTGACCTTCAGGATTACCCTGTCGTCAGGTATCCATTCCACGAAACGGTATGGGCCAGTGCCGATCGGTTTCTGGTTGAAGCTGGAACTGTTGAAATCCTCATTTTCCAGGATGTGCTTCGGGATGATCGGAAAAACCCAGCGTTCCAGCCCGGGCGAAAAAGGCTTCCCGTAATGCACGCGAAGATCGTAAGGGTCAATGATTTCGATTGAATCTATAATCACAAATCTGCTGCGGAATGGAGCGTCCACTTTAGGATCGATCATTTTCTGATAAGTGAATTTCACGTCTTCGGCAGTGAATTCCACCCCGTCGTGCCATTTGACTCCCTTTCTGAGCCTGAAGGAAATGTTCATCCCGTCTGCCGACACTTCCCAGGACTCGGCCAGGTCTCCCCGCAGGGCATAGTTATCGTCATAGGACAGAAGTCCGTCAAACACCATGCCAGTGACGGCTCCGGAAGCAGTGTCGTTAGTCAGAAGCGGGTTGAGTGAAACCGGATTGGCCCCTGCGGAATCCACTAAAGTACCACCATAGACTACCGGGTAGATTACTTCCCCTGTCTGGGTAGAATTCGCGTTTTCCTGCACAACAGGCTCTGGAGGAGCTCCGCAGCCGGATATGAAAATCATGAAAATAATGAACGAAAAAAAATACAGGCAGAAGCAGTGCATCCGATCCTCTCTGGAATTTCTGGTAATAATGCAGATTTTAGCTCAGAATAAATTCCAGAAAAATTATACCACACCCCGCACTTCCGATCCAATCAAAAAAGCCGCTCTCAGGCGGCTTTTCTGGTAATCTATCTTCGTAAGGGAGGACGGCCGTCCTCCCCTACTTTCTCATCAGTGATGAATGTTCGGATTCACGGACGGCACGAACGGTCCGGGATGCGGGCTGGGGCTGGGACTCGGGGTCGGCTCCGGACTTGGTGTAGGAGACGGATTGGGCTCAGGGTTAGGAGTCGGATCCGGGTATGGGTTTGGTGCGGGATTCGGTGAAGGGTTAGGCGACGGATTCGGGTTCGGAGAATTGGGGCCGCCGAAAAAGACCTTCTCGAACTGTGTGCACCAGGCATGCCAGTGAATGTCTGCTGCCCAGAAGCGCAGCCTGCCGTTATCCAGTTCCAGGGACCCGCCGTAAGGATAGCTCTTATCGCCAACTGTCTGAGCGATTTTGTTGTGATGGCTGTGCACATACTGCATGTAACCTGAAGTGTTGTGGATGAAGCAGAATCTGACCTGGGTGAATTTCTTGACAGCCTTGATGTAATTTTCACGCATGGAATCAATGGAATAGCAGAGAGAGTCCCCGTCATGGATGCCTTTCACGCTGTTATCAACGAAATTTTTCACATCCTGATCTGAATCGTATTTTTCATTGATCAGGCGAAGCAGGGCATGATTGACCCTGCCGCCGCCTGACAGGCTGAACTGTTCAAATTTCAGGTTTTTCTTGCCTGTCGCATTTTCGATCTGCCTGAACATCTTAAGCAGCAGGTCCCCGTTCTTTCCCCCGTCAAAGCCTGGCCAGTGATCGCTTGAACTGATCGGGTAGGCGATGACAGCCCCTTCCCCGTTCAGGTGTTTTTCCATTGCTTTCCTGTCACTTGAAGTCGAATCCGAATAATCTGTATTGCCGTCACCGTGGATCAAAAAATAAACGGATGTAATATTCGCCGGATCCCCGATCACCCAGATTCTGGTATATTGCAGGATGCCGTCAGTGCCGTCCAGTTTGACTTTCTCCCCGTTCGCATAGCGGAAAATACTTACAGGATCGAGATTCCTCATTTCCACGTGCGGGAAATAGACCGCATCCTCATCGCTCAGGCTCTGGCCCTGAAGCGTCAGCTGTGCCTGCAGATCCTGAGGCACTCCCTCATCTGCAAACAATACTCCCACCCCGACAATCAGGGTGACCAGAAACAGCATTTCCATTACATTTTCTTTACTCATGATAACCCCCTTATGATACCGTATGATTCTTCTGGAGTACTCTTCCTCATTCAAAAGCGGCTGACAGGCCCGGTCACTTATACTCTGGTCCTTTTTCCCCCTGTAACCCGCAGCCGCTTCATAATATTAACAATACCGTGGATTCGGCCTTTATCAAGCAATATGCCCGCAAAACTTTTGTTACAATTTTTATTGGCTTTAATCTGCATCCAATGAACAGTTCTAATGATTCGCCACTAGTGGTCCGCCACACTTAAATTTGTGTTTTCAGAAACATGAGATCGAGACAGATTCGCGAAGCGGCGACAAGGCAACCTGGGCTGGTTGCCGCGACAGCCGCGACAAAGAAGCTGACCGATATCATGTTTCATCCCTCGTTGATTGCCGGGTGGCGGAGATCCGTCTGCTGCGTTGCGGTTCGTCGAAAATGCACCACATTTTCTTCCTCACCGCGCCTTGCATCCGAATCCCCGGCACTCCGGCTGAAATCACAAATTTAAGTGTGGTGAACCACTAGGCTGATTCTGAACCGGTACGCACGATCCTGAAAATATTAGATTTTTTTGTTATCATATTCCTGCTGAATCATGAATCATTTTCAGGAGAATTCCGATGCCGGATGCAATCACTCGAAAAAGCTGCGGGCGCAGTCAGGAACTGGAAGAACTGGAAAACCTGCTGTCCAGCCAGAAAGTACTGGTGATCGCAGGCCTTCCGGGCATCGGCAAGACCTCGTTTCTTCAGGCTTTTGCCGGTCTGCTGAACAACCGGCAGGATTTTTCCGGCCGAATTCTCTGGATCTCATGCCGCAAAGGATGGAACGAGCAGGATCTGTTCGCTGAGATTACCCAGAAAACTGTCGAACTGACAGGTGAAACGAAATTTTTCCAGGTCAAGGTTTCGGCTTCAGACATTATTTCCATGCTGGAAGAGAACGAACTGCTGCTGTTCCTCGACGACTTCCAGTGGATCGAAAATCCAGCCACAATTGAACTGGTGCGTGAGGGACGCTTCTTGAAAAAAGGGCATCTGGTGATTGCCACCAGAAAAAGGATTTCCCTGCCGCCTCTTGAATTGATCGAAATCCACGAAAAACGCCTGGAAGGTCTGAAGCAGGAAGATGCTGAGCTTCTGATGGACCAACTCCTTGAGCTGCACGGCATCGAAAAACTTGACGCAGTGCAGAAGGATAGGATTTTCCACAAAGTCAAGGGCCATCCTTATTCCCTCAAACTTTTCATCAGCCTGCTCGTCACAGGCGGATATTCACTGGACTCGCTGCTTGAATCAGCCTCGGAATTCGATGAAGAGCGGGAGCGGCACCTGCTCGAACAGGTCTGGAACACTTTTGAAACCGCTGAACAGGTCATCCTGAAATTCCTGTCCGTATTACGGATTCCAATAAAACTTGAGGAATTCCCTTCTCTCTTCGACCGCCATTCCAGGACTGCCCTCAGAAAACTTCTGGATAATTACCTGGTGGAATCAACCAGTGAAGGCAGGGTCTACCTGCACGACCTGATGCGAAACCGCGCTACGGAAAATCTCGCTGAGACTGATCGGATCCGATTTCATACTGAAGTTGCAGATATCTTTGCCGCCAAAAGGAAGCCTGTGCTCGGGGAGCTGAAAGAGGCGTACTTCCATTACCGCGAAGCAGGCCGCAATGAACTGGCTGTAGATGTGCTCAGCAAGCTGGCTTATGAGATCCTGATCAGAGGCGAGGAGAGCGAGAACATCTATCACCTTCTGGACCAGGCCCTGGAAGGCGAATGCGGCGACAAGCGTGAAATTCTGCTCAAAAACAGGATCGAACTCCTTATCTACTGGCGGCAGTTTGCGGAAGCAGAAGCAATGCTCGGCAGGCTGGAGAAAAAAATCAACCGCGATTTTCTTTCAGCCAAGCTCAATTTCAGGAGAGGCCAGTTTTCGGAAGCAGTCCGCCTGTTCGAATCCGGGCTCGCGAAAAACCCCACCAGGGATGAGCAGGCCGATGCTTACAGCACTCTGGCTCTCTGCTATAACTATCTCGGCAATCTGGCAGGCGCGGAAGAATATTTCCGCAAGGCACTCAGCGAGGTTCGGGAGGACTGCCACCCGTTTTTCCAGGCCAAGAATTTCCTGAATCTGGGCATTTTTCTCGCTCACAGGGGGGAAGTTTACAAAGCCATCGAAAGCCTGGAACGGGCAGAGAAGATCTTCCGCGAATACAACGCTCTCGGCAGGCTGGCCAATGTGTTATACAACAAAGCTGTCTTCTATTTCGACATCATGGAGCTGGGAAAGATCAGAAAATACCTGGATGAGTCCACTGATGTGCGGGAAAATATCAAGGACAAGTATGGCCTGGTCTACAACTATTCCATGCGGGCAGAGCTTTATTTCCTGGAAGGCGATTACAGGCAGTCCAAGGCTGAGAACAGAAAAGCCCTGTCCCTTGCAGAGCGTAAAAGCTGGATTTTCCCGATGGCGTTCGTGAACAGCGCTCTGGGCCTGGTAGAGACGAGGCTCGGCAATCCGCAGGCTGCAGAGCAGCACCACAAGGCAGCTCTTTCATATTTCGATAAAATCGACTACCCGGTGCAGAAGGAATGGGCTCACCTGAATTATGCCCAGTTTTTATTATGTGAGAGGCGGATCGATGAAGCTCTCACATACCTTATGCAGGTCAAGACATTCGCAGAAAGCTGCAGCCAGCAGGAACTTTTGAGCAGAGTGCTTTTCTTTCTTTATGCGGCGGAAAAACTCAAGGCTGACGAACACTGCAGCGTTTATAATGAAGAGTATAATAAAACCAGGGAAAAACTACCCGAACAATTCCGCAAAAGGCTGGATGTGGAATTCCAGTGGTTCATCGAGAATGTTCTCAAATCAGGCTCAGGGATAGTGCTGTCCAGACGTCAGGGAAGCCTTGCCTGCAATCAGGAAGAGCTGGAAGATTTCAGGAAGCAGGGAAAAACCTGCGCCTTTTTCGCGGATTTTCTGAATCGGGAACTCTTTGTGGACGGGAAAAAAGTTCCTTTCTTTAAAAAAAAGGTGCTGGTTACTCTGCTGACCATCCTGGTAAGAAATCCCGGGAAGCTGATATCACCTGAGGAGATTTTCAGGGCAGTCTGGGGACGGAAGTACGAAAGCGACTCGGACGGGGCAAATCTCAGAATGAATATATCCAGATTGCGGAAAGCCCTGGGCAGCGATTCCGAACGCTTCATCCGCTCGTCAGCCGAGGAAAGCGGATATTACTTTGATTCTGAGTCAGATTACATGCTGATTCTTCCTGAATGACCGGTGCTAATCCGGTTCATGCCCCTGATTGACAGTAAGCTTGTCCAGCGGCCGCACTGTGGCATAAGGGACATAACCTTTAGCCTTGGCTTTATTGTAAAAATCGTCGATCTTCTCCTGTTTGGTCACGTAATCAATTACCAGCACCAGCTTGCCGCCCTTCTTGAAAACATCCAGATTGGAGAGGATTCCCGCAATGTCTCCTGAGGGATTGGCTGTGTTTCCGTCATACCAGGTATCTTCCTTGCCGATCCCTGATACGGTTTCAAGATAATCTTTGTGCGAGGAAAGACCTTCCCCGTTCTGGGGGAAAATTCCGAAATCAGGCTTTCCCTTTGTCACTCTTGCATATTTGGCCATAGCCATCACAAAATCCACCATCTGCTGTTCTGCAGTGGGACGGGTCATCCAGCTCTTCCCGTCAGGACCCCAGTATTCATAGGCATCGATGATGTCCAGGTAAACACCGTCGAATCCTGCGTCAATAATCTTGTCCAGGTAGCTGTCTTTTGCTCCGAAGATGATCTTCTGCCAGCCAGGATCCCAGTATTTGACCTTGTAATTGCCTTCCCATTCCGGGTTCATCGGCCCCAGCCAGGATGGAGCGCCTGCATCCGGTTTCCCGTCCCCGTCCGCGTCCCAGCTTTTTTCCCAGTAATAACGGTAGCTTTCCGCTTCCCCGATGCTCAGGTAGCTGAGAACCAGCTTGGATCCCCCAGGACTGTTTTTAAGAGCAGCAATTTCCTCTTTTGTGTATTTCTGCTCTTCAGAACCATCCCTGGAATAATCAGTCACAACCAGGTCGAATTTGGATTTTCCGGCTGCATTCAAGTCGAATTTCTGCAGCTGGTAGAGAAAATCATTCACAGAAAGCCAGGGTGAAGTCTTAGGCTTTTCTTCACTGTACAGACTGGCTGAACAGCAAAGTAAAATCGTTAAAACGATCAACGAAGTTTCGATTTTTCTCATCTGATTCCCTCCCTGATTCTATCTTTAATTATACCCGATGTTTTCCAGAATCAAAGAAAGATTTAGCGGTCTGCTGGGAACATCTTTCTGCCACAAAAACTGCTTGCTTTTTTTCTGAAGTCCTGTGATATAATCAGACTAATTTTATCAGAGCCCCCATGGGGAGCAGATGGCGAACCGGAAAGTTTTGATTTTTCTGATCGCAGGAATTTTCGCCTCAATCCTCTGCTTCGGATGTGGAAGCTCGAGATCCAACTATGTGAAGGTGGTAGGCTCAACTTCGATCCAGCCTTTTGCAGAACTGCTGGCTGACGAATATTCAAGAACACATCAGGATGCCCGGCTGGTAGAAGTGCAGGGAGGTGGCTCCACTGCGGGGATTCAAGCTGCAGGGAACAAGCTCGCAGATATCGGCATGTGCTCACGCTTGTTGAGTTCAGAGGAGACTCTGCAATTCACTGCCACAGTGATTGCCAGGGACGGCTTAGCCATTGTGGTCAATCCGGAAAATCCGATCTCAAATTTATCTGTAGATCAACTGCGCGGACTTTTCAGCGGCAGGATCAGAAACTGGAATCAGGTTGGAGGAATGAACTGCCAGGTATGGCCGATCACCCGTGAGGAAGGCTCAGGCACACGCGACGCTTTTGCCAAACTGGTGATGGGACACGAACACATTTCCTTCTCAGCCCTGACTCAGGAATCAAACGGTGCAGTCAAGGAACTGGTCAAAGGCGACAGGGGCGCGATTGGATACATGTCTCTGGGATTGGTGAACAAAGAGCTGAAATCTCTGCTCATCGACAGTGTGGAAGCCACGGTTTTGAATATTCAGACCGGCAGTTACCAGCTGAATCGTCCATTCCTTTTCGTAGTTAAAGGGGATCCAAACCCTGAAACCAGAAAATTCATCGATTTTGTGCTGTCTGATGCTGGTCAGAAGATTCTGACCAGCGAAGGACTGGTGAGCGCGAAATGAAACAGGAGAAGATGGTCAGCACAATCCTGTTATTGATAGCCCTGACCGCATTTTCCAGTCTGCTTTTGATCACAGTCTTCATTTTCTGGGAAGGGTTGCCCGTGATTCTCAGGATCGGGCCAGGGAATTTTTTTCTCTCCGGCGACTGGGAGCCTCTGGACGGGCATTTCGGAATCCTGTCCATGATCATCGGTTCCCTGCTGGTCACGCTGGGTGCAATGGCGATCGGTGTGGTTTTCGGACTCTCGCTCGCTATAGTGCTGACCCAGTTCTGCCCGAGCGGACTGTCCATAATCCTGAAACAGACAGTTGAACTTCTCGCAGGCATCCCTTCTGTAGTATATGGTTTCATGGGCGTAGTCACGATAGTCCCGCTGATCAGGAATTACCTGGGCGGACCAGGACTGTCGGTACTTGCCGCTTCCATCGTACTGGGCATCATGGTCCTGCCCACTGTCACCAGTATTTCCATCGATGCCCTGCGGGCAGTACCGCGTTCCTATTGGGAAGGGTCTATCGCACTGGGGGCCACTCAATGGCAGACCACCCGGATGCTGATGCTGAGAGCGGCCAGATCCGGCATCCTTGCTGCCGTCATCTTAGGCATGGGCCGGGCTATCGGAGAAACCATGGCAGTGATCATGGTAGCCGGCAATACTCTGGAAATCCCCCACGGGATTCTTTCTCCTGTCAGGACTCTCACCAGTAATATTGCCCTGGAAATGGGTTACGCCTCTGGCGAGCACAGGCAGGCTCTCTTTGCTACTGGTGTCACACTGTTTGTGATCATCATGATCCTGAACTCGATCGCATTGTATGTCTCAGGAAAGCGCGGAAAGGCAGGGGAGCCATGAAACTCACTCCTGCCCGTTCACAATGCCTGGCAGTCTCTCTGATGTGGTCTGTGGCAGGGATCACGATCGGGATGCTGATCTTTGTGATTGGTTACATCCTGGCGCATGGGTTGCCTTACCTGAACCTCGAGTTTTTAACCTCTGCCCCGCTCAGCATGGGACGCAAGGGCGGAATTTTTCCCATGATCATCGGCACGCTGATGGTAGCGGGCCTTGCTGTTTCGATCGCAGCTCCAATCGGAGTCTCTACAGCTATTTATCTGACAGAATATACCAAAGCAAGCCGTCTGACCTATCTGATCCGTTTCGGGGCAGACTGTCTGGCCGGCATTCCTTCCATCATCTTCGGGCTCTTCGGTTTCGTTTTTTTCGTAATTACCCTGGGGATGGGCCTCTCGGTGCTGTCCGGAGCCCTCACTCTTGCAATCATGGTGCTGCCGACCATCATCCGTACCAGCGAGGAAGCCATCAGGTCTGTTCCATACTCCTATCGCGAGGTAAGTTACGGCCTTGGGAGTACCCGCTGGCAGATGGTGACCAATGTGGTGCTGCGTTCTGCTCTGCCCGGGATCTGCACAGGCATAGTACTTTCGCTCGGCCGCAGCATCAGCGAAACCGCTGCCGTGATGCTGACCGCAGGTTCGGCGCTCAAGATGCCCCAGTCTGTGATGGATTCTTCTCGGACTCTGGCCCTGCATTTCTATATCCTCTCCAGGGAAGGCATTTCGATGCCTAACGCCTATGCCACTGCGTCTGTGCTGATTCTGACGATTCTCGGGTTGAATCTGGCTGCATACATGCTGATGCGAAGATTCGGAGTAAAAGAGCGATGAATAAAATCAAAATCCAGGTGCGGAACTTTTCAGTCAGCTTCAACGGCAAAACAGCTCTTTCAAATCTTAATCTTGATATTTACGAAAATGAGCGCCTGGCAATCATCGGACCTGCCGGGAGCGGCAAGACATCCTTTCTGCGAGCGCTGAACAGGCTGAACGACTTGAATCCCGGCTTTACGTATTCGGGAAAAATCCTGCTGGATGGCAAAGATATTTACGACTCAGACACAGATGTGGCAGAACTGCGCCGCAGGGTGGGAATGGTCTATGCAGTGCCTGTGGCCCTGCCCTGGACGATCCGCGAAAACCTGGCTTTCGGATTGAAGCTTTCGGGTATAACAGGTGACAGTCAGAATCAAAGAATCGAAAATGCCCTCCGCGAAGCCTTTCTCTGGGAAGAAGTGAAGGACAGGCTGGACCAGCCGGCCTTCAACCTCTCAGGCGGCCAGCAACAGCGCATGTCCATGGCCAGAATGCTGGCTCTGCAGCCGGATGTGCTGCTCTTTGACGAACCCTGCTCTGCGCTGGATCCGATCGCCACCGCCAGGATCGAGGATGCCCTAGAAACACTCAGGGAAAAGCATACGATCATCCTGGTGACGAACAATACTAAGCAGGCGGCCCGGGCTTCCGACCGCACAGCCTTCTTTTTAATGGGGGAACTGGTGGAAATCAGTGAGACACACAAGCTTTTCACCAGACCGGAAAAACAGCGGACTAACGAATATCTGATCGGGCAGTTCGGGTGATGATGATGGACTATAAAATACAGGCTCTGGATCTGAATCTTTATTATGGAAAATTCCAGGCCTTGAGAAATGTGGAAATTTTCATCCGTCCAAAGACAATCACGGCTATCATCGGACCTTCCGGCTGCGGGAAATCTACGCTGCTGCGCTGTTTCAACAGGCTGAATGAATTGATTAAACATGTGACAGTCAGCGGGAGGATTCTGCTGGACGGCAAAGACATCTATTCACCTGAAATGAGCATGACCATGCTGCGCCGCCAGGTGGGAATGGTCTTCCAACGGCCGAATCCTTTCCCTATGTCGGTTTTTGAAAATGTGGCATACGGCCCCAGGGTACACGGAGAATTCGAGCGGGGAAAACTCCTGGAAACAGTGGAAAAGAGCCTGTCAGCCACCATGCTCTGGAAAGAATTGAAGGACAAACTGGACTCCCCTGCCCTTTCGCTCTCGCCTGAACAGCAGCAGAGGCTCTGCATCTCGAGACTTCTGGCTGTGGAACCTGCAGTTCTTCTGATGGATGAACCGTGCTCGGCGCTCGACCCTATCTCTACAGGCCATATCGAAGACCTGATGAGGGAGCTGGCGAAAAAGTACACGATCATCATAGTTACGCACAACATGCAGCAGGCTGCGCGGGTATCGAGCGAGACAGCCTTCATGCTGCTGGGAGATCTGGTCGAATTCGGTGATACTACAGCGATCTTTGAAAACCCGCATGACAGAAGGACTGAGGAATATGTATCCGGACGATACGGATAGAATAGAAAAGGGAGGCACATGTCTAACCATCTGCATCACGAAGTGGAAAAACTGAAGGACAAAATCTTGGCTCTCACCGGAGTCGTCAAAGACGCGGTGCAGAAAGCTGTACGTTCGGTGGAGGAGCTTGATCCGGAACTCGCTCAAAAAGTCATCGAGGGAGACAAAAAAATTGATCGCACTGAAGTGGAGATAGAAGAAGAGTGTCTTAAGCTTCTGGCTCTTTACCAGCCTGTAGCTACGGACTTGCGCTTCATCGTGGCAGTGCTCAAAATCAATCATGACATCGAGCGCATCGGGGACCTGGCCGTGAACATTGCGGAACGTACCCTGTATCTCTCTAAATTTCCGCCAGTGCTGGTACCCTTCAATTACTCGCAGATGCGAACCAAGGCTCTGGGAATGCTGAGCGAGAGCCTGGACGCCCTGATGAGGCACGATGCCCATTCCGCTAGAGAAGTCAGAGGTTCCGACAATGAAGTGGACGACATCAACCGTGAAATGTATGCTAAAATCAGCGAAGCAATCAGGATTAATCCTGAGCAGGTGGAACTGATGCTGAGCTATCTCTCAGTCAGCAGACAGCTTGAACGCATCGCGGATTCAGCCACCAATATTGCGGAAGACGTGATCTATCTGATCGAAGGCCATATCGTGAGACACAAGAAACCAATGTATCCTGAGACCGACGATTGACCATTCTTGTCCCTCGACTCAGAAACAGATCTTCTATATAATGATTCCATGCTGCGTCAAATTACTCCTGCTCAGGTAATTTTTCTGGGGCGCGAAACTGAACTGAACAGATTGACAGGCATTGCCGCAACCCAGAAAATCATTGTCATCGGCGGGATCGGGGGGATCGGCAAATCCGCCCTGGCCATGCATCTCGCATTCCAGCTCAATCAGACTGATTTCAAGGACCGGGTCCTTTTCTACACCTGCAAAAGCGAATGCTCCAGATTGGAATTCTTCACTGAAATTCAGGAAGAAATACGCAAACTGGCAGGCAAATCCCAAAATATCACAGCACAGTCGGACTATCTGTTCGATCTCATCGAAGCACAGCGTCTCTGCCTGTTTCTGGATGATTTTCATCTGCTCGAAGAACCATCTGCCTGGATCGTCCGCAAAGCCCTCAGTACTTTATCTCAAGGCAGACTGGTCCTGGTAACCAGGAAAAAAATTTCACTCTCTCCCCTGGAACTGGTGGATGTCTTTGAAATGCAGCTTTCAGGTCTGAAAACAGCCCAGTCAGACATTTTCATCCAGCAGATACTCAAAGTGCACGACCTCTCTCTCCCCCCTGAAACAATTTCGGCTGTCAGCTCGAATTTGGACGGCCATCCTTTATCCATCAAACTGTTCATGGGGATTCTTTTGACGGGCGGCCATTCTCTCGAAAACCTCCTTAATCCTGCTTCCGAATTTTATGATAAAATCGGTGAATTCCTTTTAAATCAGATTTTCCAGGACTTGAATCAGGAGCAGCTGCATCTGGTCTACATCCTCTCGCTGGCAAGGCTTCCCCTTAAAATGAATTACCCGGGCAAACCTGAAGCGGAACAATTGCGGTTTCTGCGTAAGCATTACATTATTGAAACAGACGCCAGCGGTGCGTATTTCATCCATGGTCTGATCAAGGACTATGTCGCAGCACGACTAAAACCCGGACTGGAACTCAAGCTTCAGCTTGAAATCGCAGACAGGCTGAGCCAGAAAAAGTCAATTGAACTCTCGGATGTAAGGGAATCCTGCTATCACTATCTGAAAGCCAGGAAAATTGTCAGAGCAGTGGAAGTTTTGCTGGATTTCAGCAGGAACTTTCTGTTCCTGGCTGAAGAAGCGGACAGTTATTTCACACTGCTCGAGGATCTGCTGAGTAAATGCGGTCAGCACAGGCGGCAGGATCTTCTGAAAGAAAAAATCTCGCTCCTCATTTACTGGAACAAGCTTGACGAAGCAGATAAACTGATTTCAGAAATCACGGATCAGGCGACAGAACTGTTTCTGGCCGGGAAGATCGCCCTGAAAAAAGGTAAACCTCTGGATGCCTTTGCAAGTTATTCCAAAGCCGGGAAACATAATCCGGGGGAATGGCTTTCAGCCGAAATCCATGCCAATTTAGCCACTTGTGCTGTTTTGATGAATAATCCAGAAAAAGCGGAAGCCTGTTTTCAAAAAGCCGTGGAAATCGCAGCCAGAAACTCATTTCATCTGTTGAAAGCGAGAATCCTGTTAAACTTTTCCACGCAACTTGTGATCTTCGGAAAGCCGGACCAGGCATTTTCCTGTTGCCTGTCGTCCGTGGATATTTACCGGAAATGCTTGTCAACTCCTCAACTTGCTACAGCCCTGTGCCTTCTAAGCGAACTGTACCTGGACAGACGCGACTTCAAAAATTGCCTGCTCTGCCTGACTGAATTGAAGACTCTCACTGAAAAAATGACGGACAAATATCTGTACACCTACTCTTTTTATCTGGAAGCTGAAATCTCTTTTCTGGAAGGTGACTTTCACAAAGCCCTGACTCTCAAACTGAAAGCCCTGGAACTGGCCGAGAAATACGGGATCAGCCGTACTGTAGCTTTGATTTACTGCGACCTGGGCAGAATCTATTCACGTCTCAGGAACTTTCCCAAAGCGGAATCAGGCTTTAAGAAGTCGCTGGAACTCTTCGAGCAAATCAATCATCCACTTTCCAGAGCTTACGCCGAGCAGGAATATGGTCAGCATTTAGTGTCCTGTGGAAAATTGAGCAGGGCTTTGGACATTTTCACTAAAATCAGTGATTTCGCCAGAGGCAATGATCCGGAACTGTATTCCAAAGCGCTTTTCTTTCAATCCCGCACTCTGGTCCAGCTTGGCAGAACCGGAGAATCAGAGGAATCTGCCAAATTGTTCGAACTGGAATTTGCCAGGCTGCCGGAACAGATCAGTGCAAGGCTCTCGCCTGAATTCCAGTGGTATAAAAGCGCTTTCCTGAAAGCCGGTTCTAAATTAACCGTGCTTTCTCCGCAGGGAAAAAGAATCGTTTCAGCTGCAGAAGATTTTGCGAATCAAGTTGAAACCGCAGAGTCTGAGATCTTTATCGATTTCGCTGCCAAAATACTGCGGGTCGATGGAAATAAAATCCCGTTCTTCAAAAAAAACATCCTGGTATCCTTGCTCTTCAACCTGGCACAGAAACCAGGCAAAATAATATCACCCAGGGAAATCTTTCAGAGCGTCTGGGGCCGGAATTACGAGAATGCAAGCGACGCTGCAAATCTGCGGATGAACATTTCCAGGCTGCGCAGAATTCTGGATAAGAGACAGGATCGTTTCATCAAGTCAGCCTTGGAAGAGCAGGGATATTTTTTCGATCAAAACTGCGGATATCTGGTGATTTTTCAAGAGGAATGACCGGCATTTGTTTTATTGCAGGATTTTGTAACTGGAATTACAAACCCTCCCTGGTAATAATAACTTCAAGATATGAAGCTGTAACAGAAACCTCGCTGCACTCGGTTCCTTAACAGCTTCAATAAAACAAATCGAGGAGGAAAGATGTACAGGACAAACAGGATGATGGCAGTGCTTCTGGGGGTGATTTTGATGGCTGGATCTGCTTACGCAGCCACTCTTACAAGTGTCGTAGGGGTGAATGTGTGGGAAAAAGTGAATCCTCTGCATAAAACCCATTATACTTATCTGCAGGGTACTTTCGACAATCTGGATGCAGCCCTGGAAAATGCCAAGAAGAATACTGACATCGCAGTGGAACTCGCACTCAACGAGGCTGAAATGATCCTGAAAATCGACAAAACCGCCATGGACTACAAAGTCGATTATTCCACCAGCTTCCAGCCAACCGGCGCCAGGGAAAAAGTAAACTCACTCGGCACCATCAACAGCATCGTGAAAGTGACTGTCTGGCTGAAGTCCAATCCTGATAAAACCACCAATTATGTTTACCTGCAGGGCCTTTACCCCTCCGAAGAAAAAGCCCTGGAAGCAGCCAAAGCCAATACAGACGCAGCGGTCGAAGCAGCAGTTACAGAAGCCATGATTCTCTTGAATGCCAATGATACTGATCTGCAGTATTCAGTCAGTTATGCCACCTCTCTGAAGAGCATGAAATCCACCACATCCAAAGATCGCGCAGACTGGAAGGTGCAGTACAGGCCGATCCTGGTGGTGGAATGCTGGAGCTCCGAAGCCGGCAGCCTGGCTAATGCAATGGCATATCCCGGAAAATATTACCTCAAAAAAGAAATCGATATCAGGAATGAAAACAACCGTGATTACGCCTGGTATAACACTGAATCCGAAGCAACTGCCCAGGCTCAGGCTAACATCAAGGCACATTCGGCTCAGATCGAGGCCAATATGCAGGCCAATGTCCCGAAGATCCTGGGCATGGACGAATGGCAGCTTTCCGAAGGCATGATCAGCCTGAATGTGGAAATTTCTTACAAGGTCAAAGCGGAAAATCATCTCGTTTTTTAAAAGCTCCCATACTCTATAAGAAGAAAGGGCTGTCCATTTTGCCGGACAGCCCGCCAGATATTAAAATCAGCCTTTCCGTCAAAACAGGGAGAGGCTTTTTTCTTTAATTCAAAGAAGCGCAGTGCATGAGTGTAACTCGAAGTCTTACGGGCTGTAAACCAATCTAATACCGACACCGTGGCTTCTGCCGACAGGATTGTGGGGGATACGATTCGCTGAGCGGCACATATAGTCTTCACTGTGCCACGAGCCTCCCCTCAAAACCCGCCAGGTGCCACTCGTCGGTCCCTGTGGGTCTTCCGCTGGAGAGTTCAGGTAAAAATTTCCACCATACCAGTCATTGCACCATTCCCAGAGATTCCCGCACATGTCATACAATCCCCAGGCATTAGGCTGCTTTCCACCCACATCCTGTGTCGTCATGCCGCCGGCATCATCATACCACATGCAATTCCCGTCAGCCTGATCCCCCCAGTAATACTTGGTCTCTGTTCCGGCTCTGCAGGCGTACTCCCATTCGGCTTCTGTGGGTAACCGGAATTTCTTTCCGGTTAACTGGCTCAGTTTCCTGATGAATACCTGGCTGTCATCCCAGGATACCATATCAACCGGTCTCTGATCGCCCCTGAAACAACTGGGATTATTGCCCATCACTGACTGCCACTGGGCCTGGGTTACTTCATATTTATCGAGATAAAAACCTTTTGTGATGATTACGGTGTGAGGAGGCTTTTCAGTATTATACTGGCTTCCCATCGTAAAGCTTCCGGCAGGAATCCACACGAATTCCATTTTTACGCCATTACTGAATTCCAGGGATCTGCTGCCTGCATTCCAGGTAATATTTCGGGTTGCCGGTGATGCCAGCCCTGCTATGGTCTGCTTCGGCTGAGAAGCATTGCCGAGCAGTTTTTCCCCACCGGTCACCATGAAGAGAATCAGCAGAATCCAGAGTGGATTCAAAGCTTTTCTGCATTTTACAAGCTCACTATTTGCGGGTTTGCACATGGTATACCTCGCCTAATCCTCTCTCTCCAAGAGGTTCCTGGATTTGATACCGCCCGTTGATAAGCATGTCATTTTCAATCCTAAAACATTATAATTTTTTTTCAAGGTTATACAAAATAAAAAGGTGATTTCTCCACCTCACCTCTGACCAAAGTTGGGGATCTGGTCTCTGAAAACCCCTTTTTCAGATCGGTCACTGGTAAGTTTTGATTGTCATTTGTTGATTTTATTTTTCTATTTTGGTATTTTCTTTTTATATTTTGATAATTCCGGAGGAAATTCATGAATGATGAGCAAAAAGAAGTACTGCAGCTGGTAAAAGACGGGGTAATTAATGTGGATGAAGCTGAACGGCTTCTGAATGCACTCAGGGAAGGGGCTAAAAAACGGAGCGAGTCCAGCGACCCTGCTGGCAATGGACTGAGCTCAGTCTTCACCTCGATCAGGGAAAATCTCTCTGGAATCGGTCCCATGATCAGGGACAGCCTTGCAGAGATCGGGCCTGCAATCAGCAACGCCTTCCAGGACCAGGAATTCGCTTTTAATCCGGATGAATTCACGGAAATCGATTCCACTGCAGAATTTGAACTCCAGCCTGGATCCAAACTGCTCGTAATCAGTGACAGACATGACACAGAGGAAGTGCGGATTGAAGCATATGCAGGCAGTAAGTGCTGCATCTCTTCAAGTGATGCCAGGCCCAGGATTTTCCAGAAGGGAAATGCCAATGTTGTTAAATGCAGGGACGGATCAGTTTCCCTCAAAGTACCGGAAAACATATCTCAGCTTGGAATTAAAATTGTGCTGGGGAACATCACAGTCAAATCCTCTCCCTTCGAAGCCAACCTGAAAACCATGAACGGAAACATCGAGGTTTCTTCCATTTCCGGCAAATTGACTGCTAAAACAATGAACGGAAATATCAGGTTGAATCTGACAGATAACTGGAACAGCGAGCTTTCAGGAGTCACAATGAACGGGGACGTTTCTTGCATGCTCTCTGATAAGACTTCTGCTGATCTGAATTTATCCACAATGGCAGGAAAAATCGAGGTGGATCATTTCGCGAAAGTAAACATCAGTTCAGCTGATTTTCCGTTCCGCAAGCTCAACGGAATAATCGGAGAAAATCCGACCGCCAAAATCCGCCTGAAAACGATGTCAGGAAATGTGTGCCTGAAAAAAACCGCGGAATCAGCAGGGAAAACCTCAGACGGAGCAGCGGTATGAACGACAAGATCCTTCCGCATGCCTGCCCGGCCTGTGAATCAGACCTGCAGATCGTCAGGCTCAAGTGTCCTGAGTGCGGCACAGAGGTTTCAGGCCAGTTTATTCCTTGTCCGGTCTGCAGGCTGGACGAGGAACTCAGAGGACTGTTCGACATTTTTCTGAAATCCAGGGGAAACCTGAAACAGGTGCAGCGGGAACTGAAACTCTCTTACCCCACAGTCAGGCAGAGGATGGAAATGATGTTCCGCAAGCTGGAAGGCAAGCCTGACCAGGCAGACCCCAAATTAGTGCTCGAACGCCTCAGAGCCGGTGAAATCACAGTCGACGAGGCTGACAGTCTGCTGCGTGGGGAATAGTCATTTTTTCAATAGACCCTTGAGGTGCTCGACATAGGCCGCAGCACCTCCTTCCTTGTAACCGGTGGTGGCCAGTAAATTCCCGCCTGCGTCCAGCAGCAGCACTGTAGGGTATCCCTGGACTCCATATTTGTCGGCAAGTTTTCTGTTCTGGGCAGCGGTTTCAGGGGGAAGCTGTTTCCTGTTGGGAAAATCCACCAGGAAAAGCACCAGATTCTGCCCTGCAAATTGCTTGAATTCAGGCTTGGAAAACACTTCCTCGTCCAGCTTCATGCACCAGTGGCACCAGTCTGAGCCGGAAAAATCGGCGAGAATGACTTTGCCTTGCTGGCCGGCCTTTGCTTTGACAGCTTCTAAATCCTGCAGCCATTCCACCTCACCGGTCGCCAAGGCTTGATCAGCAGTTGTGCCGGGTGCAGGCAGGGCTTTCTCAGTGATAACCTCAGGTGCCGGAACATCGGTCTTTACTTCTCCGCAACCTGTGAGCAGCAGACAGCACAGTGGAAAAATCAACTGAATTTTCATAAATCCTCCAACATTCTATAAAATATTTCTATCAGTTTCCTGCAAAAAAAGCTAATCTTCCATGGTTCAATAAATAATGAACTGGACTGGAAACTATTTTCCAGGTGCAGCTTTTCTTTAATCATCAAAACAGCTCAACTGCAGTGTTACTTCTGATATTAACTCTTGGTATATAGATTGCTTTACCTTGTTCACAATATTTTGGAGGCAGTTTATGAACTCTCTATTTAAATCAATCCAGGCAGCCTGGGGCAGGATTTCTGATCTGCCAGGCCGGTCGATCAGAAAGATGCTCCTTTTTTTGATGAGTTCTCCTGTAGAGAGCAAAAACTCGTTTTCAAAAAAGGATCGGATTGCAACCGCAATCGGCACTTCACTTAATTTCGTGATTGCTCCTTTGGTTTTCACGCTGATTCTATGGTCCACCTGCGTCCAGGGGTATGTAATTCCAAGCGGCTCGATGGAAAACACTCTTCAGATCGGCGACCGCCTGTTCGGCAACAAGCTTGCTTACCACACAGGACCGGTCAAGCGGGGCGATATTGTGATCTTCAAATCTCCTGTGGACGGAAAGCCCTGGGTCAAGCGCGTGATCGGCCTGCCTGGAGATGAGATCGAAATCAGGAACCACACCCTGATCAGGAACGGTATTTCAGTTAAAGAACCTTATCTGAAAGCTGAAATGAAAGCAGACTACCCTAAGATTACAGTCCCGAGCGGCAAGCTTTTCGTGCTTGGCGACAACCGCAACAACAGCAATGACAGCCGTTACTGGGGCTTCCTGCCTGAGCGGAACGTGCGCGGTAAGGGTCTTCTGATTTATTGGCCCATTGGAAGAATGCGAATGCTGAACGAGAGCCCTAGCAGCAAGTAATTCACCAATCGATTTTCTGTCTGGCTGTTCAAAAATAGCCGGATGCTAGGCATGAGAGGCTCTAACAAATAAATTTGCAAGAGCTTCTACACAACGATGCAGATGGCTGTTTTTCAACAACCAAGGAGGACTGACATGACTGAACTGTATTACAATCTCGCCTACCTGCTCTCAGCCACGCTGACAGGTTTTCTCTTTTTGAGGCGGCTTTCAAGCTGCGCTTCTCAGGATGAATTCAATCGCCTGAACGGATCTGGAGACAATCTTGCCTTTGCATCAGGTGTGATCCTTTTTCTCTGTGCCCTGCCTGTGAGAATTTCTGTGCTGCAGACAGTGATGATCCTGATGGCTGCAGGTCCCCTGTTTTTCATTTTCTATTCCAGGCCGTTTGTCATGATGGCGCAGAAGGCGTTCCAGAAAATAGACAGCAGGTCCCAGCTTGTTTTTGTGGCCTTGCAGATCTTACTTGTGGCCACAGTTGAGCATACCAGGGGGATTTACTAGCAGACTTTTACACTGTACTAAAACTTACAAACTTACCAACTTACCAACTTACAAACTTACCAACCTCTTGCTGTGCCCAAGCGATTACATGGAAAACAGTCTACAATCCAGATGAACATTCCAGCGTATCAGGGAATCCTGCTCCGGCTTCCCTGCAGGCAGTCATGATCATGGAAGAGACGAATCCGATCGCATCTTGGAGCAGTCCTTCGGAAATCTCGCGCAGCTTACGGTCCTGCCGCCCGAAATCATTCACCCGTCTCGGCTTGCCTTCGCTTTGGAAGATGTCTTCAAGATAAGTTCTGTTCTTTTTGATGATTTCATAAAGAGTCTGGTGCAGATTTGAAATTAGAATCTGGGGTTCAGGCTTCATTTTCTCCACGTCAGGCCAGAGTTCATCCGCGAAAGCTGACTCGAACTTCGAATGCAGGCCATGCTGCCTTCCCCTGCCGTCATATTCCCTGGTCAGGTGCAGCGGCTGGTAAAGATCTTCGCAATAATGCGAGAGAAATGCCAGATTATCGACTGCAGACCGGAAATCCTTGCTCCTGATGGATTTAACAAGCAGGGAATATTCTTCTTCAATTGCATAGGGCAGATTTCCGTTCCTGTCGATGAAGTTGAGGTCATGGAGACGTTCAAAATCCGATTCAGACGGCAGTCCGACAGCCAGTTCAGGATAATTCTCAAAGTCCAGGAAATGCCTGGCTGCCTCATCAGACCTGTAATCCTTGACTCCGTCCACACGGGCGGCCATCAAGGATATTTTCTCATGATTCTTCCAGAGACCTGGAGATTCTGCTGCCAGATTTTTTAGCGCTAAGTCAGTGATCCTGACATGCGATTGATGTCCCCAGCCGAAGGCCAGGCTGCTGATGAACAGGAGTGCAACCACTGTCAGCTTTATTTTCACACATCCTCCATACTCGTTGCGGTCTCTGCATTATACAAATTTCACAGCGTTTTAACAAACAACTTGAGTTGGCAAATTTTTATGGTGTGCAGCCAAAAACTCTGCGGTGAACTTGATTTGTGGCGGATTCTGTCCTTCCATGGCTGTTGAAAAATCCGTCGGATTTTGTTACAGCCATGGATGGCCACCCCACAAGGGATTCAGCAGATCATTTTGGAAAATTTGCCAAAGTCGAGAAATAAGGGCGAGTGCCTGCTATAATATTACCTGATTGAGCCATCTAAAAGGAGCCAAAATGCAATACCGCAGTTTAGGAAAGACAGGCCTGGAACTATCCAATCTCGGCTTTGGAATGATGCGCCTGCCGATGATTGATAATGATTACGGAAAAATCGACGAGATTCTGGCTGAGAAGCTGATCCTTCACGGAATAGACAATGGAATCAACTGGCTCGATTCAGGATATTCCTATCACATGGGTAAAAGCGAGCCTTTCATGGGGCGCGTAGTGAAAAAGAACGGGCTGCGCGACAAAATTCTGCTGGCCACCAAGCTCCCGGTCTGGGAAGTGCGCGATAAAAAGGATTTCGGCAGGCTGCTGCATGAGCAGCTGGATAAGCTGCAGACAGACCATATAGATCTCTACCTGCTGCATGCCTTGAGCGACTTGAGATGGGCAAAGGTGCGGGATCTCGGAGTAGGGGATTTTCTGGACAAAGCCATCAGTGACGGCAAGATCAGGGCAGCAGGCTTTTCCTTTCACGACGAGCTGTCTGCCTTTAAAACCATAGTTGATCAGTATAACTGGAGCTTCTGCTACCTCCAGTATAATTACATGGATTCCACCTACCAGGCAGGGACAGAGGGCCTGAAGCTGGCTGCAGGGGCCGGCATGGGAGTGGTGGCCATGGAACCCGTGCGGGGCGGCAGCCTGGCCAGGGCACCTAAGGAGGTGCTGGAAGCTTTCACGAGATCAGGTAAAAGCTGGAGCCCTGTGGAATGGGCGCTGCGCTGGGTCTGGAATCATCCGGAAATATCAGGCCTTTTGAGCGGCATGAATGCCATGGAGCAGGTGGAAGAAAACCTGAGGGTTGCGGGCTCTGCCGGGCAGGAAGAGTTAAGCAAGGAAGACCTGGCGATAATCGAGCTCGCCAGAAAAACATACAAAGCCCGGATCAGGGTGAACTGTACAAAGTGCGGATACTGCATGCCCTGCCCTGCAGGAGTGCAGATCCCGCGCATCCTGGAATTTTTCAACAATCGCCATATCTTTGACGACAAAAGGGGCGGCACTATCTCCTATACAATGCTGCTTACTCCGGAGCAGAGGGCTGACAAATGCGTATCCTGCGGCCAGTGCGAGAGCAAATGCCCGCAGCACATCGGCATCATCGAGGCTCTGTCTGAATCCCACAAGGAGCTGAGCTAAAATCCGAAACCCGAAATCCGTACCGGGTCTATACATTTGACAAAAACTTTTAAGACATTGAAATGAATTGAGGTTGTCTACTGTTTGTCAGGGCTGCAACCTGCCAGAAACCGTGCGGTATTCACGTTCCGCACTGTCATCAGCTGATACGATCTGTGGCCGATCAGCCTGTTCAGCCGGCTTTTGTTGTAATTCTCCCGCCTGACGTTCCAGAACAGCGCGCCTTTCACGTAGCGCATGTCGATGAATTCCATGTTCACCGGCAGTTCAGAGAGGATTTCCTCTGAGTCGATTTCCGGAAACAGATAGGCCACATCAGTCCTCTGAGCGGAATCGTTCCGCCAGCCAGCCGGAATGGCGTCAGCTATCTTTTTCATCTCTATTCTTGTTTTGATCAGGATCTCTGCGTAGAATCCAAATTCCTTTTCAAGTGCAGCTGCGATAACATTTCCGATGTTTTCCGCTTTCCCGTCTGATGCGAAAATCACATTGCCGGAATTGATGTAGGTCGAGACGTCCGCACAGCCGATGGACTCGAACATGGACTTGAGCCTGGCCATTTCCACGCGCTTCGTCTTCCCGACATTGATTCCCCGGAACAGGGCCACGAACCCGGTAAACTTCCGTTTGCCTTCTGTCATATCAGATCCTGAATTCCTTTCCGGGATTCTCTAAGCATTTATCGTGTAATCTTTCATGGCTTTATCAATGATCTGAAATTCCAGGTAGCGCTCTGCCCGGACAGAGAGTATGTCTTCATGTTTTAATGATAGACTGCAGTGAAGGAATAATCAAAAGAATCGGGCCCTGGATACCCTTCGATCCAATCCGATTGCTCAAGCTCAAAAATAGGGATAGAATGTCTGCAGGAGGCGGATGCCATCATGTTGAGCAGACTGGTTATCTGTTTCGTTCTGGCGGTCTGCCTGATCGCCGCGTCCGGGCAGGCACGGGAGGCTGTGCTTCCGGAAACAGTCAAGATTCTCCCTGTTTTCTTTGTCCCAAAGGATGAGCCTGCGCCCACTGACGAACAGGCCGACCGGCTCATGCGGCATCTCATCTGGTCGCAAAAGAGATACTGCGAGATGCTCAGGAATCAGGACACTTTCGCCATCGCCGAACGCAAACCCCTTGTTTACCGGGCCATGCGGAAACTGTCATTTTACCGGGAGCGGCCTGAAGGCTTAGTCGCCCTGGCTGTCAGCGAACTGCTGGCAGAGCTGAATTTTACCCGCTACAACTGCCCCTATATCCTGCTTGTCGTGGTGATGAATCAGACCGAAGATTTCCCCGTAGGCTGTGGCTGCCCGCTCAACGGCGGACTCAACAGGGGCGGCGGCGTCCTGGTCCTCTCTTCCTTCTCCCTGGACAGAGCGCCCAATTTCCAGTCCACACTGCAGCACGAGCTTGGCCACTCATTCGGCCTGCCCCATGTGGATGAATACGGATATGACATGAATTCGAACAACTCGATCATGTCATACAACCTCAAGCACCATACGAATCAGTTTGCCGCAAGCCTGACACCAGGGGAACTGATCCCTGAAGATGTCCGCGCACTGGCGCTCTGCAGGAGGATATTCCCCAGGCTCAGTTTCGACCGGAAAACGGATCTGCCAAAGGACTACAAACTGGCAGAACGGATCGTACCTATCTGGCCCATGAAAATACCGGGCCAGCCTGATGGCTGGTGGACGATTTCCACCGACTCAGGAGAAGAATACGAGAGCAAGGTTTCAAATCTCCAGATAGGTTTGATCTGTCCGAACAGGAAGGACGGTACTGTGACTTACGATTCATCTGCCATGTGGCACTCGGCAAAAACCGGAACTGGCTGGGTATCTTTGCAGATTTCCTTTCCCAAAGGCGTGGATCTGAGCCGGATCGTGATTCATTCCCAGCACAGCGGAGAGTACCATATCGCAAAAGCGGCACTTTTAGCCGTGAAAAAGGCTGCCGGGTTCTCCCGGATCATTGAGACTGACCTTGACTCAGCTGATGCAGTGATTGTTTTCCCCCCGACAGGCGGCAGGGTGTGGAAGCTTGATCTCCGAGCCGGTGAAAGCGGATACGTTGTCCTCCGCGGTTTGCAGTTCTTTTCAGGGGCTGAGGAGCTGTTCCCTCCGATGCTGCCGTATCAACAGTGACAGGAGACAGCATGGCAGGCAAGTCGCCGGGCAGCTTCCTATTGCCATGACTTTGAGACTGGATCGCAGAGATAATTTCTGGTTCACACTATTGCATGAAATCGCCCATATTTTGAAAAAAGAAACTAGAACTGATGTTGATATTTATCATCAAACCCCTGATGAAATTGAGGCAAAAGCCAATGCCTTTGCCTCAAGCCACTTGATACCTGAAGAACGCTATCAGGAATTTCTGGGTACAGCTTCACCTCTTTTTACCAGAAACAAGGTCATGGTTTTTGCAAAGAAAATAGGTGTTCATCCTTCCATCGTTGTCGGCCGCCTCCAACACGAAAATAAAATCCCCTGGTCTAATCTGCGGAATTTGATGGACAGCATTAAACCGGTTTTTGCAAAGTATATAATCCAATAAATCCAGGAGGCACCTTGAAATTCCCACTGATTTTGTTGATAATATGAATCATGTTTGACATTAATACGGTTATCAGCGCTCTCAAGGATAAAAAGATCCGGATTACGGACCATTCTGATGAGGAAGCTCAGAACGACGGATTGTCATATGATGAAATTTTCTGTTCAGTCATGAACGGGGAAATCATTGAAAATTACCCGGATGATACTCCATATCCAAGAGGAAAAAATGATCCCCTTTAAGAAATGCCCTGTCTGCAAGGGTGAAGTGATGGAAAAGGAAGTGGAAAAACTGCTTCGCGGTGGAAAGAACACTGCCATAGTAAGAGTAAAGGCTGAAGTATGCCTGCACTGTGGCGAAAAGCTGTTTCCCGAGGAAACAATCCGGAATTTTGAGCTGATCCGATCAAAGCTGGAAAAGGAAGACACCAAGGATTTCAAGCTGATAGGGAATTCATTCCAGATCGTTTAGAAGTTCGTGGAACAGGTGGTCATGGCAGGGTAGTAACAGTGTTAGACATTATACTTAGCAGAAGATGGGGACATGTCGTCCCCAAATACCTTCCTGCCTAAGCCACGACTTGTCCCCATCGGAAGGCGATCAATTTCGGCATGAAGGCGTAAATGATGATAGAACCCATCTCCAAAAAGCCTGTTCAACCTAAAGGAGTAGTGGAATGACAATTGGCGAGACGCGACCCCTTTTCTGCTCCAGCAGCGATGTGATGGCCCGGGCAGCTTCCTCAAGATCCTCTTTTGTGTAATCTTTCATTGTTTTATCAATGATGTGAATTCCAGGCTGAACTCTGATCAGACCGCGCGTGTGTCTTCATGCTTTAATGATAGTCTGCGGTACAGGATTAATCAAAAGGATCTGACCGAAATCTGTACCATTCTCTCCATCTGCACCTGTTGTTTTCAATACTTCTTTGATATTTTCGCATTCCGCGTGCCTATGCATTCGGGCTGAATTTCAAAATCAGCGGTTTTGCGCGGAAAATACCGTAAATTCTACCTAAAAACTTTTAGGTAACAGTTAGGTCTAAGTTAGGTCTCATTCAGGTGCTATCAAGGTGCTGTCTGAAAACAGGCAAAAAATGAGCATTTCAGGCATCAATTTCCTGTTGAAGTCAGGGAGCGTATCGCCGCTTATTTTCCTATTGCTCAGTATTCCGGTCTCACCCGAAAAGGTGATTGACGAGTTCCCGAATCCGAATAAAATTAAGTCGTGATCTAAAAAAGGTGGGATGATGTCTGAATTCTATGTGAATATATTGTTTATCGATTGTATTAAATGAGGCATAACTTATGATTATTAATTTTGCCTCTAGTTTCATTTAAAGGAGCAGCATTTGACCGTAAACAGGAGATCAGCAGATTATACGATCAAGGGTTTTCTTTATCAGTTCAACAAAACCATTCTTGAGATCCTTAACTCGTCGGATAGCACAATTGTTACCGTCGAAGGTATCATCGAAGATATTGATGTATCAACACCGACTGGTATAAAGGCCATTCAATGCAAGTATCATGAAGCCGTCGAAAAATTCACACCGAGTGCCATATTTAAGCCGTTGCTTCAAATGATGGACTCTTTCACTCAAAATCCAAATGCAGATGTAAAATACATTCTCTTTGCTCATTTCCCCGATCTGTCAGAAACAAATGCACCAAGTAAATGTGGTGTTAATGAACTAAATGCTGCTCTCATGTCTAAAGATGCTAAACTTGCTCCACTGATAAAGAAACTTAAAGGCAAAGTAAATGTTACTAAGTTTAGAAAAGTGTTTACTTTACATGCTGGACAGACTTATGACAAGCTTGTAAGCGATGTACACGCTGCTATTATCAGTGCAGGTATTCCGAAGGATGATATCGATACTCTTGCATATCCGAACGCACTTGAATTGATTGCCAATATCAGCTGTAAACACAATCCAAAGGAACGCAAAGTAAGCAAAAAACAACTAGTTGATCGTTTGATAGCAGTTAAGAAAACAGCAATATCCAGATGGACCTTAGCGCTTGATTCTCGAGAAAAACTTCTTAAAGAACGTAGAAAGCAAATGAAGCAGAATCTTAACATTAATACGCGATTGCGCTATTTTCTTGTAAACTGCGAATCATTTGATGATTTTGACACTGAATTTGTTTTACTCATCAGTGACTATTTAGGGAAATACCATTTTAAACAAGCACATACACAAACTCCCCTTTTTTGCCTAAGGGCAGCTGATAAGGTTTTCTGGGAAATTCAAAAAAGGCTTCACCAAAAAAAGATAATTACCAATGATGGTGATATTAAAATTGATTTTGACGAGAACAGGTTTTTTAGAGAACCTCTGAAGATTAAAAAATCAGCCGGTGTAATACAACGGGAGTTCGATCTCCGCATTTTGCAGTGGGGGACCAATGTGTCAATCCTCGATAGGCATAAATCAGATGATTTATTCATTCTGGGGCACAGCGATTCCATAGAGCTAAACACTAAAGATGTAAATGTAGAAGTGTTAGATACATACTCAATAAAAGAAATCAAATACATGTTAGGAGTCTGTGATGGATATGATTAAAATTGGACAGGTTCTATCATGCTCATCTGAGTCAATCGATATTACAGTGGATAGTCTTGCTATATTCGAGCAAAACAAAAACAGTCTCCAAGTTGGTCGTTATCTGAAAATTGCCCAGGGTAACAGGGACTTCACTATTGCCGTAATCAACAACATTAAAGGGACTAACTCTCTAGACAAAGAGGATAATCCAAAATGGCAATTCCAGATAACGTGCCAAGCTATAGGCACAATCATCGGAGATAATAATGGATTCGAAAGAGGAAGCATGCTCCTTCCTGTACCGACCGAATACGTATACCTACCAGATCAGAAAACGCTCGACATTTTGTTTTCTTCAGATGTAAGCTATGATTTTCCGCTAGGAAACCTTTCGTTGAACAAAAGTATTGAATACAAAATAAACGGAGACAGATTTTTTAGCAAACATATTGCAATTGTTGGTTCTACTGGTTCCGGCAAATCATGTGCTGTGACAAAGATAATCCACGATGTTGTTGGTATCGCCGATCAGAAAAACACCAACAAAGGAAAACAAAACAACTCGCATATCGTGATTTTCGATATTCATGATGAATATTCAGCAGCTTTTAATCTGGAAAAAGAGCAGTCTTTCACACTGAACAGACTGGATATTGATTCTCTTGCTTTACCTTATTGGCTCATGAATTCAGAAGAATTGGAGAGTATGTTCATAGAAAGCAATGAGGCGAATTCTCATAATCAGGTAAGTCAGTTTAAGCTTGCGGTCATTCTGAACAAAGAAAAACACAATCCGACAATCAAGGATATTACTTATGATACACCTGTCTATTTTTCAATTGAAGAAGTTTATCGATTTATCGATAACATGAATCGTGAAGTTAATGGACGTTGTACAAATGAGAACTGCCCTAAACTTGCAGATAAATCCCTTGTCAAAGACAGAACGCTTTATTTTGACAAAGTTTGTGAATTCGTCCAACCTTCAACATCAAAGGACGATAAAGCTACAAACGGGACCTTCAATGGTGAATTCAACCGGTTTGTTTCCCGTTTGGAAACAAAGCTCTCTGACAAAAGGCTTCGTTTTCTGCTTCATCCTGAGAAAAATGAAAAAGAACCATATAAAACTGGTGATTTTCATGAGATAATACAACAATTCATGGGTTATCTTACAAAAGCCAATGTTACGATTGTGGACTTGAGCGGAATACCTTTTGAAGTGCTCAGCATTACAGTCAGTTTAGTTTCTCGCTTGATTTTCGATTTCTGTTTTCATTATTCCAAGTTGCGCCATGAAAATAACGCTCTCAACGATATACCTGTAATGATTGTATGTGAAGAAGCACATAACTATGTTCCACAAAACAATGACGTTGCATACAGGGCATCTCGCAAGTCTATTGAGCGAATCGCTAAAGAAGGCAGAAAGTATGGAATGAGTCTCATGATTGTCAGTCAGCGACCTTCGGAAGTTTCTGAAACAATATTCGCGCAATGTAATAATTTCATTGCATTGCGGCTTACCAACAATGCTGATCAGAACTATGTCAGAAGACTTTTTCCAGACAACTCGAATTCTATTGTAGATATTCTACCTAATTTGGCACCTGGCGAATGTGTTGTTGTAGGTGATGCTGTTTTACTCCCTTCTGTTGTTCAGATGTCCTTACCTAATCCCGAACCACACTCGCAAAGCACAAAAGTGTTAGAGGAGTGGAAAAAAGCATGGAAGGATGTTACTTTTCAGGATGTTGTTAAACGGTGGAGAAAAGAATGATCCTCATTGGATACTGAATATAAGATGTTGGAAGTCCAGTAACAACAAAGATCCGGAGAGTTAATCTATGATTAAATGCACACTTTAATAATATACCGTTTCCAAAATACAACCAATAACTGATGAAGGAAAAAACTTTTCAAGGAGTTTCAAAAATGGGGAACTATGATTTTAAGGAGCTATCACCTCGATCTTTTGAACAAATGATTCAGGCTCTTTCTTACAAGATTTTAGGGCCTGGCTTGGTTGTTTTCGGAGATGGCCCTGATGGAGGTCGCGAAGCTACTTTTCATGGGTGCACTTCGAAATTTCCTTCAAGTACACAAATTTGGAACGGTTATACTGTTGTTCAAGCTAAGTTTTGTCAACGACCAAAGGGGAACCTATCAATTGATACCAAATGGTTACTTAATGAGTTAAAAAAAGAACTGGATTCTTTCGCTGCCTCTGAATCCAAGAGAAAGAAACCCGAATATTACATTCTAGTAACCAACTTAGTACTTTCTCCTGTGCAAGACAAGGGTGGCAAGGATAAAGCAGTTGCCCTTATCAATTTGTATAAAAAAAGACTTGGTTTGAAAGATTTTAGGGTGTGGGATTATGACCAACTCTGTGGTTATTTAGATAATAACAAGGATGTAAGATGCGCCTATGCGCTATGGACGACTCCTGGTGATGTGCTATCTAAGCTTGCTGCAGTCGCGGAAGGTTTGCTACCAGATTTTATAAAGGTAATGCTGAATTTTCTTCAAAAAGAACTGTTAGATGATCATTATTCAAAACTTGAACAGGCAGGGCACAGTCCCGAAAACAGAATACCTCTGGAACAAGTGTTTATAGATCTTCCTACTTTTTTTGAAAGAAGATCAGAAGCACCAATTGAAGATGCTCAGACAAGCCAATTACCACCTGGCTTTTTATCCTACATTTTACAGAAAGAATCAATTTGCTTTAAACCTGGAGAAATTTTCTCATTTTACATTCCTAACACAATAACATCCTTAGTGTCATTTGAAGAAGGGCGATATGTTTTAGTCGGTGGTCCCGGTCAAGGAAAATCAACATTAACTCAATTTCTTTGCCAGATACATAGAGTGAATCTTCTCAATAATAGAAGCTGCTTAGATAAAGATGTTGTAAGTGCTATCAATTCAATAATCGCACAATGTAAGGTTCAATGCATTGATATAACTTGTGCAAAACGCTTCCCCTTTCGTATCGAGCTAGCCAATTTTGCTAAAACTCTTGCCACTACTAATAATAATGAAGTAACTTCTGTCCTTTCTTACATCGCCTCAACCATCAAAGAAAGAACACAATATCAGGTTACAGTCAATGTTCTCAGGATTTGGTTGAAAGAACATCCTTGGTTGCTAATCTTCGATGGACTAGATGAAGTCCCTCCTTCTAGCAATCGAAAACAAATTCTTGACTCAATAAGAGATTTTCTAGTTGATGTGTCCACATGTGAAGCAGATGTATTGATATTAGCAACAACAAGACCACAAGGATACAATGATGAATTTTCACCCACTCGGTACGAACACTCATGGTTAGCCCCATTATCCATTGCTCGTGCACTTCATTATGGAAAAAATTTAGTTGAGTTAACATACCATCACTTTCCGCAAAGGAAAAAGGAAATAATGGATAGGCTACAAGAAGCTGTTAAAATTGATGCATCAGCCCGTCTTATGGGTAGCCCTCTCCAAGTTACAATAATGGCGCGTTTGTTAGCCCAGATTGCTAAACCTCCTCAAGAGAGATACAAATTGTTCCACCAATATTACAAGGTTATTTATAGAAGAGAAATGGAAAGAGGTGTTCAGTCTCTATCGCAACTACTTCAAGATTATGAAGCAGATATCGATACTATACATTTCTATACAGGACTGCTCTTACAAATTGAAAGCGAAAAGACTCAACACACAGATGCAACTTTGACTATTGAGGATTTTAAAAACATTGTCCGAGGAAGGCTTAGCATTGAAGGGCATTCTGTTGAAGAAAGAAATAAACTCGCAGATGAAATCACTAATTGTGCAACAGATCGACTTGTTTTTCTTGTTCCATCACAAAGCGGCCGTGTTGGATTTGAAATTAGATCATTACAAGAGTTTATGGCCGCAGAGGCACTGCTGGAAGGTAAAGATGATATTGTTGTCGAAAGAGTTAATGCTATTGCAGGAATTCCCTTCTGGCAGAATGTTTTATTATTCGCTGCAGGGAAATGCTATGCCGAGAGGCAATGGCTGCGTGATAGTCTCACAGGAATATGTGCGACAATGAATGACAATCCCAATGATACACTTTCTCATATTGTACATGCAGGTTCACGAATTGCTTTATCTCTTTTAGAAGATGGTTCACTACGCAAACAACCTCGTTGTTTTCTCGCACTTACAAGAAAGGCATTGTCATTGTTAACATTGCCACCATCACATGTGCACGATCGTTTAGCCGATGTATATGAACCCGAAAATGAAGATGTATTCCGTGAAGAAGTTGAGCATTTTCTCAACCATCATAACATTATTGAAAATTTAGGAGTTTGGCGGCTATTGCTACGCCTTACTAGTAAGAGATCAACAACTTGGGCATATGACCTTGCTGAAAAGCATTGGCCTTCTGAAACTAAATCGCAACAAATTATTTTTGATAATATGGATATATTCCATCACTGGCTTATTAAAAAATACTTAGAATCATTTTTTAATATGCCATATCTACTTCCCCGTGATTTTGGACATTCTTTCAATGATGCAAAGGAAAGATTGGGTTCAATAAAGAAAGAAAGCATTCGATATGCTCTTGACAGAGAACTATCTGTTTTCAGGCCAAAGAGATGTGTCTCATTTTCGATTTCCTCTAGAAACAAGCTTCTTTTTCCAATTATTTTTTTTAATGAGAACCGAAAATCCCCTCCTGCTTCAATAGGAAAATTAAAACAATTTCATCCTTATTGGACGGAACTAATTGCATCTTGTCAGTTCATTGATAATCCTTCTAGTGTAAGTCTTTGTAACGCCTTATCTCTTGTAGCTAGTAAATTACCTATCATAATGCCGCATAAGTATAGGTTACTTGGAAAATCACCATGGCCTTTAGCTGTGTGTGTATCCTCGGAGAATGGACCAATTGA